>NVXP01000141.1 GCA_002733985.1 Fluviicola sp.
GCGGGATGACATCGACGACTGGAGGTATTTGGGGGTGCGGTGTAACAGCAATTGTACCATCAATAATTGTTCTTCCAATTATCTTGCTGTCAGTAGACGCAATTAATCAAGGAGATCGTAATCTAATTACATGGATTACTAATACGGAAATCAATAATGATTTTTTCACTGTTGAAAGATCTGTAAATGGTTTTGATTGGGAAGAGGTAGGGATTGTTGCTGGGGCTGGTAATTCAATAGAACCATTGATGTATTCCTTGTACGATGAGAACCCTTATTTCCCAGTTTCTTATTATCGCCTTAAGCAGACAGATACAGATGGTGAATTCACTTATTCAAAAATACTTTCAGTATATGCTGAGAATATGAAAGAGACTGAAATTGTATCAAGCCTATTTCCAAATCCAGCACAAGGTTTTGTATCGTTTATTTTTAATGGTCACGTCCTAAATCAACCATTGGATGTGAAAATTATGGATTACACAGGAAGTATAGTGTCTAACTATCAGTATGAGGCATTAGCTGCTAGGATGTCGATACTACTTAATATTTCTGATTTAGCCAACGGTATGTACTATGTTCTTTTTGAACAAGGGCATGAGATAAGTACTCAGAAGTTGTCAATAGTGAGATGATTTGAATGAGATAAAATAATAAATAGTACAGATACGACTATCAATCGTCACACTTATCCAAAGGGGACGTACTTAGTTAAAGTGATTTCTCAAGGGAATATTTATACGAATAAAATTTCAGTAAAATGATGAGACAATTATATATATTATTGCTAGCGGCTTTTCTAGGCTTTTTCAATCAAACTAGAGCTTGTAATGGTTTATCTGTTAATCTTATGTCAAACACGGATCTGGGGAATGGACAGTATTTGCTTACCATAGAAGTTTGTGAATTTGTATCAAATTATGGAGGAATGTATAGTAGTAGTGGTCCTTCGGATATTACTGGAATTCTTCTTACCGTGAATGGTGCCAATATTGTAGGTGCAAATCCATCAACGATTACAGGTGTAACTCAAGGGACAACAGTAGGTTGGACTCAGACGGCATCAAATCAAATTGAGTATGGAGTCTGGGGTAGTTCCACTGCACCACTAATTCTTGCATATGGTAATCCTGTCGAATGTTGGACATTCTATATTACAGTGGATAGCCCAGCGGCAACAGTAGATGTTCTGAGTTCTTCATTCGTTGGGAGTAGCCCACCAGGAGGCGGGATGACATCGGTGTCTGGAGGTCTTTGGGGGTGCGGTGTAACCGTAATTGTGCCACCAATTACATGTGTTGTGTATACTACTCAAAATATCTCTATTTGTTCGGGTGAAGATTTCACCTATCCTGATGGTGTATCGAGCACAAATATTATGGTTGATGAAACGCATGTATCAAATCTTACGACTGGATCAGGTTGCGATTCAATTATCACAACAAATGTAGCGATCGTATCAGCTACTTCGAGCTCAATGGACTATACGCTATGTTCCGGTTCAAACTACACGTACGTTGATGGGACTGTGTCAACAAACATCACCGCAAATGAATCAAATGTATCCATACTTGTTTCTGTGAACGGGTGCGATTCTTTACTTACTGAGACTATCAATATATATCCAGAATATTCGAATGTGGAAAACATCAATTTATGCACAGGATCAGACTACACGTATCCCGATGGAAGCACATCCACGAATATCACTGTTTCTGAATCATACACCTCCAACTTTACTACCGTGAATGGATGTGATTCAATTATCACGACCAACATCAGTGTCATAATAAGCACATCATCAACAGCAAATTACCCCCTCTGTTCGGGTGACGATTTCACCTATCCTGATGGCACTACATCTACGAACATCACTGTTTCTGAATCACACACCTCCAACTTAACTACCGTGAATGGGTGTGATTCAATTATCACGACCAATATCAGTGTAGTAACAAGCATATCATCAACAGCAAATTACACCCTCTGTTCGGGTGACGATTTCACCTATCCTGATGGCACTACATCCATGAACATCACTGTTTCAGAATCACATACCTCCAACTTAACTACCATGAATGGATGTGATTCAATTATCACAACCAACATCAGTGTCATACTAAGCACATCATCAACAGCAAATTACACCCTCTGTTCGGGTGACGATTTCACCTATTCTGATGGTACCATGTCTGCAGCAATCAGTGCTAACGAAACTCACATTTCACACTTACTATCAGCGAATGGCTGTGATTCAATAGTGACTGAGAATATTGTTATACTTCCGCTTCAAAGCAATACAGAAACTGTAAATATTTGTGAAGGCGATGACTATACCTATCCCGATGGTACTGCATCTACAAATATATTGATTGATGAAACTCAGACTTCACACTTCATTAATACCTCAGGTTGTGACAGTATAATAATCACAAATGTTATTGTGTCGCCTGCACCAGTAGCTGACGCCGGTCCTTCTGTTTTTCTTTGTCAGGGTGACTCGGTGTTGATAAATAGCTCAGGTCAACCAGGTGAGCTCATTACATGGTCGGGAGGGATTATAAACGGCGAGTACTTTTCACCAAGCATCACGAACACCTACACCTTGACCTTGACAAGTTTAGGAGGGTGTAGCTCGAGCGACGATCTCGAAATAACAGTTACTGATATTCCTACTGCCAACTTCAGCGCAGATATTTTATCAGGATGTTCTCCACTTACGGTAAACTTCACCAACTTAAGTTCCGGAGGTCCTTTTGGAAATGAATGTGTTTGGGACTTTGGCGATGGGACATCATCTTCAGGTTGCGCGTCCATTCAGCATGTATACACACAATCGGGATTATTCACCGTAACCCTTACTGTTACGAATCTCGGAGGATGTAGCGACTCAATAACATTCACGGATTATATTGAAGTTATTTCGAGCCCGATTGCCAGTTTTTACTCTACCAATAGTGCACTGAATACTTACGATTCGGAAACTCAATTTATTAATACTTCGACAAATGCAAGCTCCTACATTTGGAACTTTGGAGATGGTAGCGGGAATGAAACGATTGAAAATCCATACCACACTTTTCCTAACGAGAACGGAACAACCTACACGATAATGCTTGTAGCAAATAATGGACAGGGTTGTTCTGATACTACCTATTTGACAATTCCTGTCAATGAGGTCTTAATTTATTGGGTTCCGAATGCATTCACGCCTGATGGAGATGCATTCAACCAGACCTTTCAACCAGTGTTTACTTCAGGTTATGACCCTTTTGATTACACTTTCTTGATTTTCAACCGATGGGGTGAAGTGATTTTTGAATCACACGATGACAAAATAGGATGGGACGGTACTTACGGTATAAATGGAAGAAGTGTTCAAGATGGAGTCTACACTTGGAAGATTGAATTTAAAGAAACAATGACCGATAAACGCCATACCTCTATTGGACATGTTAATATACTACGGTGAAATTATTGGAAGTGCTACATTAAATTGGCTAGTGAGTTAAGATACTTTTGACCTTCAATCAAAGATTGTTTTTTCTAAATCCTCCTTCAAAAAATTTGAACTAAGGACGCTCGGGGTCAAATGAACAGAAAAACAATGATTGAAATTTTSAGCAAAGAATATCGGTGTACCGAAATTGAGGATTRCGACGATCTCAATAAGGTGAAAGCCCAAACAATTATCATTATGAGTCCCGAATTACTGATCGGAACGGTCGCATTAAAAAAGATTAAACGTCGGATCAAGCTACTGCATGTAAATGTGGTGATTGTTACCAACGAAAATATAGAAAGGCAGTTGTGGAGAAGAAATATTTYATTTYTCAARGCTYYGAGTGTMSAAAWTGTATTCGAGYATTTAAGAACAATTGCCCCSAANAAATGTAAAACGTGTGTATTKGTAAAAGTGAAGCAAGGTTTTCGAGTAGTAGTTGGGTAGAGAGACAGAGAGGCGAGGATTATAAGAGTTTTTCTCGCTTCCTTGTCTTTTAAAATGAAAAAACATGACACCCAACAGTTAAATAACCCCTTTAAACGAATAAATAAAATACTTTATTCGACATCAAAAAACTCCACTTACTTTGGATCTTTAATATAGACCTAATCCAGAGCAAAAAACTCCGTTCACTTTGTTAAATGTTGTTCAGTTATTTGATCGAATTTGTCTAGTCACTACTAATTATATACATTTCAATGACTTACGGTTTTTTATAATTAAAAATAATGATTACTTTTCCGCGTCAAATGTGTGTTAAATTAGAAATACTTTAATTTTTATGAGATTACTCCCACTATTCCTGTTGCTCTGTACTGTGTCATATGGACAATCCACAGTATCAAGAGATACATTAACAAATGATCATGAAGAGATTGAAATCTCATTTTCTGTTACTGGTGACTTTGCGAACATAGAATTAATCACGATTCAGCATTTCAGCGTAGTAGGATCTGACACTATTTCTGTTTTTGTTGGTGCTTACGATGTTGATGAAGACGATCCTTCAGACTTTTTAACTTTTTCGTTGGACGAAGTAGCAGAAGAGTTTTTATTAGGCATTGGATCTTTTAGCCTAACTCAATTGTATTCCAAAGTGATCATAACCAAATCGGTAGGTCTCCCAGAAGAATTTTTAATCAATTAAAAAATAGTTTATGTTGAAAAGCTATAAAACGCTTGCGACGCTTTTGGTGTTGCTCACTGTTTTTGGTCTTGATGCTCAGACCTTTCCTGTCAATTGGTCTTCATTAAGAAATGTGGAAGTCGTAAATGGGATTCTCCAAAGAGAATCTAACGCAGAAAAAAAAGGAGTAGCAACGTCGCAACAGTTGTTATTCGGTCGAGGCCAAACAAATACGTTTGCAGGTTATTTCGAATTTTCAGTAACATCAACGAGTGAGTTGAAGAAGATTGGCTTTGTCGCCTTGGACGATCCTACCGAGCGGGTTGGAGGAATCACTTATGGTTTTACGTTTTTAGCCAATGGAAAGGTGAAAGCTACGGGGATTAATGGTGGAACAGCTAAGTTGTCATATACTGCAGGAGATGTTTTTCGAATTGAGCGAGTAGGCGGTCGAGTACTTCGATACTTTATTAATGGTGCTGAAGTTTATGTAGAGCCTGGAGATGTTTTTCAGAGCTATCAAATTCGGGCAGTTTTAAAGTCAAACAACGCATCCTTTTCAAATGTAGTGTGCTCTTACCAAACAACTCCATTTTGTGTGGTTCCTGAAATTGACAACGTAAATAAAACAATTCGTTTAGCCATTTCTGGGGCTTATCCACCTTATACGTACACATGGGATCATGGACCTGTTTTGGTTAGGGGAACACATCAAGACCCTACTAACGAGCCAATTTATCAAGTGTTAACTGATGGGAACTATTGGGTCACGATAAAAGATGCAACGGGAAATGAATTTAGAAAACGCTACTCGGTAGGAACCGATATTAATTGGTCCAGTTTATATCAAACATCGTCGTCGGGTGATTTGCTCACGTATACTGGATCCAGTAAGTGGGGATCAGCTGTACACTTTTCGTCATTTAATCAAAATTCAAACGGATGGGTCGAATATATAATTGACCATAATGAGGGGAAAAGAGCTTTCGGATTTGTTGAATCTTCACAAATAGTTCGGAAGACTCGGCATATAAAAGCGGGTTTTTTGGTGAACAATGCTGCAATTCAAGTAATCTACAATGGAAATGTTGTGTTTACTGGAGATTATGAGAATAAAGATGTTTTAACGCTACATTATTTTCAAGGTACTGTTGTATGGATGAAAAACGGTGTAGAATTCTATTCCTCACAGTATACTGGAACCGGTGATTTCACAATTGCAGGAATGCTACGAGGAAATGCTATCGAAAAACATTTAAATTATAGCTTTAATCCAGACAGTTACATCACTAAGACATGGGATGATGTGAATGATCAAGGAAGTATCGAGGTGAACATTTCCTCCTTAAACATACCTGGTCCTTACCATTATATAGTGTCGAAAGAGCACATTCCTGAACTGTTTGAACTGTACACATTTATTACCGATTCAATTGGTGTTGAAATAGACAGCGTTCAATTTTTTACAGGCTCAGAAACGAACACCTCATTTACTTTTGATAACCTTGAAGCAGGTACCTACAACGTTGCAGTTTTTGATTCTCAAGGAAATCGAATTTTCGGACAGGAAGTTGACCTGTACGGTGAGCTAAGTATTGAAGCTGGAAATGGACTTCTCGTAGCAGGAAATACTGTTCAATCTTCTCAAGAGAATGGAGCAGGTTCATTGGAATTATACCTGACTCAAGGAGAAAACCTTGGAATGGAGATAAAAGTCGGTCGAAACGGTGGAAATATTCAACAGTTTATCGGACTCGCTGATGAGCAAACAACGGTAAATGGTTTTCAAGATTTGGAATATGGATTCTATCTAGATGGAAAGAAATTGTACACGGTTGAAAGTGGAGTATTGAGTTCATCCTTTGAAATCGTTCGTCAGAACAAGACACTCGAGATCTCAATTCAAGATGGTGAGTTGATTCTTAAGGCCAACATGGAAGATTTGGTAACGGTTCAGTTGCCAGCTCTATATACTTACAAACTTGGAGTCGGAATGGATCCTGGAGCTATTTTGAAATTGAACTACTCAGGCAAACCACCGAAGAAAAGTAAGTACCGTTTTCACCCGAATATTATTAGTCATTTAAATTGTGATGATCAACTTGGCGTATTCTCATTTAGTATTGATGCATTGGCAAATCTGGATGGATCCTCGATGCCTTATTCTATTATTAATACGGAAACAGGACAGATTGTAACGACTAATGGAATAGCAAATGATGAGCAGAGCATTCCACCGGTGAATCAATATGCCAATGGAGATGATTTGACAGCGGGAATTTACACAATTGATTTCACCCTTGCAGGTCAAGTTTATTCTCATCAGATTTGTTTGGGCTATGAAGCTGATTGGAACGATCAACTAACCGTGGATTATGTGGAAATACCAAACAGTTATTCCTTAGAAAGAAATGTTCCATATTCTGGAGCGTTTTCATTCGCTCAGGCTCGCAATATACTCCTAGCTTCAAGCGATGGTTGGATAGAATTTACTCCTATAAAAGGAAATGGTCAATCTGGAAATTTGATTCGATTGTCAGTTCAAAATTTGACCTCTACAATTCCGGGTGCTAATGAAGATTACATTTATTTCTTTGAGTTATTCAACTCGACATTCATGTATTCTCAATTTAATGGTAACACAGATGTTGATGTCATTCAAGATGGTGATCGTATAAAGGTCGCTCAGACAGGAAATCTGATAGAAGTGAAAGTGAATGGAAATATTGCTGTATCCCAATCAGTTACTTCACAAACTAGAGTTGTGCGCGTGCAAAGCTTAGAAGAAAATGACGCCTTTAAAGATGTTGTGATGTCATTTGCTTGTGGATTAAAGCAAGGTTTGGATCAAGTGAGTCATGCCGAGCTTAAAAAACGTCTAGACGGAGGAAGAACATTGGCGATTGATGGAGGGCTTAAATTTACATTTGATAACGAGTACGAAGTAAGCGATAACACTGTTTTGAGCTATTCGATATATAACAAAAACCGTTCAGTCGTCGGAGGTTATGATGATCAAGGGAATCTTGTTTCGGGATCAATTGATTTAAATTATCAATTCGATGATAACCGATACCTGCTTGATGTAAGCGGAATGAATCTTATTCAAGACGAGTACTACATCTTGAATGTAGTCGACTCAAAAGGAAATAAACAATATTTGAAATTTATCTTTAAATACTAATGGAAATGGCTAACCAAGCACTGACACCGTCTGCAATGAAGGCAATCCAACGAAAAGAACGCATCAATAAATACTTGAGTGTTTTGCTCATTTACGTATTGTTCTTTCAAGAGTTTGTGCCTTTTGCACGCTCCATGGATACAATTGATTTGAATCATTCAAAGTCATCAATTCCACTTTTCTTGTCAAGCAATGTTTCTGAGGTATCCCTATCTGAGAATGAAGAAACAATTGATAGTAACGAAATTTCGACTGTTGAAATCACTGATGAGCAGCAAGTTTCTGTGGCCGTAACTGGAGGCCCTGGTCAATCTGAATCAAGTGGATTCTCGTTGGGATCGACTGATGGGTTAGTCGATAAATTTACGGGTGATTTTTCATACTCTATTCCCTTAATGAGTGTCGAGGGATATCCTTTGGTTATCAATTACAATTCGAATATTGGAATGAATACCGATGCTTCATGGGTTGGTCTCGGATGGGATTTGAATGTTGGGTCTGTTTCAC
>NVXP01000020.1 GCA_002733985.1 Fluviicola sp.
GATCTAAAAATCTGAGGATCGAACAGCGCAGCGATCTAAAAGAAAGCTGACGAGATAATTGCCTACCCCCAACTTAATCTAAGAGCAAGAGAAAGTAACACTTTCGAGAGTGAGCGGAAGTTCACCTACGATCTGAAAATCTGAGGATCGAACAGCACAGCGATCTAAAGCAAAGCTTACGTGACAATTACCTACTCCCAACTTCATCTAAAAGCAAAGCGATCTGAAAATCTGAAGATCGAACAGCGCAGCGATCTAAAGCAAAGCTTACGTGACAATTACCTATCCCCAACTTCATCTAAAAGCAAAGCGATCTGAAAATCTGAAGATCGAACAGCGCAGCGATCCCTTTTACTCTACAGTAACTGATTTCGCAAGATTACGTGGTTGATCAACATCGCGCTCAAGCATAACCGCAATGTGGTATGATAAAAGTTGGAACGGTACAGTTGCCAATAAAGGAACTAAATGCTCGTCCGTTTCAGGGATTTCAATAACGTGATCAGCAATCTCTTTTACTTGAGTATCTCCTTCAGTTACAATCGCAATAATCTTTCCTTTTCGCGCTTTCACCTCTTGGATATTACTTACAACTTTCTCGTAAGATGGTCCTTTCGTTGCAATTACAAATACCGGCATTTCTTCGTCGATCAATGCGATTGGACCGTGCTTCATCTCTGCAGCTGGATAACCTTCAGCATGGATGTATGAAATTTCTTTCAATTTTAATGCGCCTTCCAAAGCAACAGGGAATGAACTTCCTCGACCTAGGTACAAGGCATTCGTTGCGTTTTGATAAATGGAAGCGATGTGTTCAATATGACTATTTTGCTCTAAAATTTGTTGCACTTTTGCTGGAATTGCTTCCAGTTCAGACAACATGGTTCTGAATTTAGATTCGCTGATTGTTCCTTTTTGATGTGCCAATGAAAGCGCCATCAGTGTGAGAACAGTCACCTGTGCAGTAAATGCTTTTGTTGAGGCAACACCAATTTCTGGTCCTGCATGTGTGTATGATCCGGCGTCCGTAATTCTTGAAATAGACGAACCAACTACGTTACAAATTCCTAAGATCGTAGCGCCTTTTGATTTTGCGAGCTCAAGAGCAGCAAGTGTGTCAGCAGTTTCCCCTGACTGAGAAATGGCAATTACGATATCGTTTTCACTGATAATAGGGTTTCGGTAGCGGAATTCACTCGCGTATTCAACTTCTACATTGATTCGCGCTAAATCCTCGAAAAGATGTTCTCCAACCAAACAAGCATGCCATGAAGTTCCACAAGCGATCATGATCACGCGTGGTGCGTTAATGATTTTTTGCTCGTAGTCTTTAATTCCACCCAAAGCAACCCAGCCTTTTTCAGCATTCAATCGACCACGGAAACAATCCTCAATTGAACGAGGTTGTTCGTGAATTTCCTTTAGCATGAAGTGCTCATATCCACCTTTCTCCAGCGCTTCAAGGTGAAGCTCTAATTCTTGGATGTATGGTGTTTTTTCAATATCATCGATGTCGTATAGCTTCAGATCTCCACCGCGCTTGATTACAGCAATTTCTTCGTCGTTCATGTAAACGACTTGCTTAGTGTACTCAACAATTGGCGTAGCATCTGATGCTAAGTAAAAATCTCCTTCAGTTCCAATTCCAACAACTAAAGGACTACTTTTTCGAGCAGCGATTAATTTGTCTGGTTCATCTTTCGACATCACAACGATTGCATAGGCTCCAACAACTTGTTGCAAAGCCAAACGAACAGATTCGCCTAATTTTGATCCTGTTTTTTTGCGGATATCATCGATCAAGTAACACAATACCTCAGTATCGGTATCACTTCTAAATTTGTATCCCTTTGTAATTAATTCACGTTTGATCGCATCGTAATTCTCGATGATCCCATTGTGAATAATTGCTAAATCTTCTCCTTGTGATGCATGAGGGTGAGCATTGGTGTCATTTGGTTCACCGTGAGTTGCCCAACGTGTGTGTCCAATTCCAATTGTACCAGAAGTATTTTTGTCAGCTACAAATTCTTCTAGATTCGCAACTTTACCCTGCTTCTTGAAAATACTGAGACCCTCGTCATTGTACAATGCGACTCCAGCACTGTCGTATCCACGATACTCTAAGCGTTTCAGTCCTTTGACGATAATAGGATAAGCTTCTTTTTGTCCGATGTAGGCAACAATTCCACACATAATGAGAAAATTAGAATTCAGTATAAAGGATTCTCAAAGACGGTTTCACTTTGTTTACCGTTTCTGATCCGTTAAATATAATACGATCTGCCGAAGAGTTAAAGAATAATGGGGAAAGAATCAACGGTGTGTTTTCAAGTTCTCCAGATATTACACGTTGTACATGGAAGCGTAAATCGAACGAATATTGCTTATTTACAGTGCTGTAAACGGCATTTCCGATAGCAATGTATTTCCCAGGTGCATCTGGATCTTCGCGAAGAACAGAAACGGCACCGGCTGGTTCATATTCGACTCCTGTTTGATGTGACACAGAAATTTCCATAACCGCTGAATGAACAACAGCATTCGACTTGATGTTTGAAATAGTAGGCATTTCTATCCACGCACGACTTCTGAATGCCTGAGAATAGTAATCTTCTTCTCCTAGTACAGGATTGTCAATCACATCTTGAACACGTGTCATGGTATTGTCCATGTTCACGTTGTTGAAATGTGTTGTTTCTGAATTGATGTAAAAATCGTACGTCTTTTGAGTTCCGTCCTGTGTATAATAAATTGTCATCTTTGAAGAGGCAGCTTTCAGATTGAAGTAGAAAACTCCACCTTGCCCAGATGTTTGACCAATATTAGCAGTTCGAATATGTAATCCTTTGAAATAATCTGAAAATGCTTCAGTCGTTTCAAAAGACGCAGGAAGCAATACAGCATCTTCCATGATCGTTCGTGCTTTATTTGTGTCCAAATGAATTCTCAATTGAGATGGGACTTCAATTTCGTTAATGATCGTGATGTTGTCAGGATTCATATTGACAACGTTCTGAAGTGGATCCACCCAATTCGTTGCTACATCACTTGATACTGAACTGAACTGATAATAGGTAGAATCTTCATCGTGAAGAATTCCATCAGCTTCATCAATCTCGAAGACCTCTATTGTTTGGTCACCTGTTTTCCCGTAGTATCCAGAATAAACAAGGCCAAGAACGAAGGAATCGATTGAAACCGTTGTAAGATCTCCAAAATCAGGAGACAAGGATTGAATGTGAAGTTCAGTGAAAATCCCAGCATTCACCGTTCCAAACGTTGGATCTTCATACGAACCAAGCAAAGTAACAACGTTATCTTTTGTGATTGTTGAGTCTTCTGCAAGCGTATATGTGATGAGGGTAAATGTATCCTTTCCGTTGGATGCGAGGATATCGTTTTGATCAATGTTATTTGCACCGATCTGGTTTTCTTTTTTCTTGCACGATACGCTGACGAGAGCGATGAACAAAAAAGTAGCGGAAAAGACAATGCTTTTCCGCCACGTAAACGAATGTGTTTTAATCATATTATATGAGGACTTCTGCTTCAATTACTTTGTCTAAGAACTCTGAAGTTTCCTTCACTTGATGCTCTTCAGCAACCCAATCCAATTTAGCGCATTCTGCACTATCAAAAATTGAACGGAGCTCAGGACTGAGTTCTTCACTACCAACGCTAATTCCGTCTGCATATTTTGCAGCCGTCTTAGAAATTGCTTCAAGTGAAGGATCAGTTAGATCAGCGATAACTTCATCAGAGAACCCGTCAAATTTAAGTTTTTCCGAAAATCGGCTGTCCCAATTATTGTTAAACCCTTCGTTGTACATGTGGTAAACCACTTTTGTATTCGCGAAATGTGGGTCGTCTTTGTATAATTTTTTGATGTACATCGGCATCAATGAAGTCATCCATCCACTACAGTGAATAACATCTGGTTGCCATCCTAATTTCTTAACCGTCTCTAAAACTCCACGGTTGAAGAACATTGAGCGTTCGTCATTATCCTTGTGCTCATTCTTTTCGTCATCAACAACTGTGTTCTTACGTTTGAAGAACTCATCATTATCAATGAAATAAACCTGCATACGAGCAGCAGAAATTGAAGCTACCTTAATGATCAATGGATGATCGTTATCATCTATAATCATGTTCATCCCAGAAAGGCGAATTACTTCATGGAGTTGGTGTCGTCTTTCGTTGATCACTCCAAATCGTGGCATAAAAACCCGAATCTCTTTCCCTGCTTCCTGTATCCCCTGCGCTAAGTTTCTAGCCGTTGTAGAAATCTCTGATTTAGGTAAAAATGGTGATATCTCTTGTGAGATAAATAGTATCTTCTTCTTCTCCATGAAAAAATTTATTGATAAAAACTTTACAAAAATATAGAAAAAAAATCGGAATCTCAACAAAAACGGATAGTTTTGTCCGCCTTTAAAGTATTGAAAATGGGGGATTCACAAGTTTTTACATCCGTAAAGTCGCTGCAAAAGAGATTGCATACTGACCGCAAAAATTCATCAATTGGACTTTTTCCAACAATGGGAGCTCTGCATCACGGACACATTGCGTTGGTCAAACAAGCCATGGAGGAAAATGATGTAGTTGTTGTTAGCATCTTCGTGAACCCCACGCAGTTCAACAATCCTGACGATTTAGAGAAGTATCCAAGGATGCTCGAAAAGGACATTGAATTACTCAATGAAGTTGGTGATGTCATCGTGTTTGCTCCGGATGTTGAAGCAGTTTATCCCGATGATTTTGAAAAGCTAAATATTGATTTAGGGAAGTTGGGCGAGACAATGGAAGGCGAGTTTCGTCCCGGACATTTTGATGGCGTAATGAACGTCGTGAAACGATTTTTCGACATTGTGAAGCCAAATCGAGCCTATTTTGGAATGAAAGACTACCAACAAGCAGCTGTTATTAAGCACATGGTGAAGGAAACGAATGATCCAGTTGAAGTTGTCGTTTGTGATATTGTACGTGAGGAAACAGGCTTGGCCAGTAGCAGTCGAAATGTTCGTCTTTCTGAAAAGCAAAAAGAAGAAGCGCTTATCATCAGTCAAACATTGAATTTCTTGAAGTCAATAGCTGGTAAGTACCTACCCATAGAAGCATGTGGAAAAGCTAAACAGTTTTTTAAAGACGGAAAATTGGAATTGGAGTACCTTGAAACTATTCATCCGGTGACTTTGAAACGCCTTGAAACAAAATGGGTTCCTGGAGCGCATGCTTGTATTGTCGCATACTCTGGAGAAGTTCGTCTCTTGGATAATATCCAACTCATCCCCTTTGTGGAAAAATAGCGTATTTTTGATTCGAAATTTAAAAAGAGCATGTTAGTAACCGTTGTAAAATCAAAGATTCACCGAGTAAAAGTAACTCAGGCTGATCTTAACTATATTGGAAGCATCACGATTGATGAAGAGCTTCTGCGAGCATCAAATATTATTGAAGGTGAGCGTGTTCAGATCGTCAATGTAAATAATGGTGAACGAATTGAAACGTATGCTATTAAAGGCGAAGCTAAATCAGGTACAATTTGTTTAAATGGACCTGCAGCACGAAGAGTTGCTGTAAATGATATTATCATTATTATCGGATATGGAATGATGGATTTCGAAGAAGCCAAGTCATTTAAACCATCATTGGTCTTCCCTAACGAGGAGACGAACTTAATCGACTAATTGCGTGAAGGATCAACTAATCAAAATTTTAAAACTTGTCGTTCCAATTGGAATAGGACTTTATTTAACCTGGTACTTTTTAGCCGGTCTGAGTGAAAAGGACATTCAGGAGATTAAAAATTCTTTTCGGGAAGCCAATTACTTCTGGGTAGTACTTAGTTTATTGCTCGCCTTTTTGAGTCACTTTAGTCGGGCTTATCGGTGGCTGTTTGTTCTTGAACCAATGGGTTACAAACCAAAGTTGATCAATTCCTACCATGCAGTAATGTCAGGTTATATCATCAACTATACTGTTCCACGATCTGGAGAAGTTGCACGAGCTGGTTTGATGGCAACGTATGAAAAAATCCCCTTTGAAAAAGGATTTGCAACGATTGTCGCCGAGCGTGTGATCGATCTACTGATGTTCATGATTGTATTTTTTATCTCTGGTTTGCTTCAAGTTAATTCGAAAGAAATCAACAGTATTACTCAGCAAGATGGTGAACCAAGCTATACGATCTGGTACATTCTTGGAGGGATGTTTATTYTCGGAATTATTGGGTTGATCATTTATTTCAAGAATMAGAAAGTGAAARCCTTCGTCAATGAAAAATTGTTAGGGTTTTTGGAAGGACTGAAAGCAATCTGGACGATGAAGAAAAAGTGGGCATTCATTGCACACACCATTTTTATTTGGACGTGCTACGTTGGAATGATTTGGGTTTCTGCTCAAGCCTTCCCTCAAACACAAGATATGCCGATCGGATGTATTTTTGCAGCATTTGTTGTTGGAGCAGCTGCAATTGGAGCTACTCCAGGCGGACTTNGACTCTATCCACTTTGGATTACTGGGGCGCTTATGGCATATGGCATTGACTTTAAAGCTTTTGGAGCATTCATGTGGGTAACACAAACTGGCTTGCTTGTCGTGCTCGGATTATTATCACTATTTTTAATCCAACGTCAACCTAAACTGGCGCAAGCCGCGGAAAATGAATAATAGAACGGATTACCTCGAAGCGAAAATTGTATCTCTTCACGAAGCCAAACAGCAAATCGAAATTTGGAAGCTTTCTTCCAAAAAAGTGGTTTTCACAAACGGCTGTTTTGACATTCTTCACAAAGGACATGTGACTTATCTAGCTCAAGCTGCTCAGCATGGAAATCGCTTAATTATTGGCTTGAATACTGATGCTTCTGTTAAGCGCCAAGGAAAAAGTGATGATCGCCCAATCAATGATGAAAATGCTCGAGCAACTGTTCTTGCAGGACTTAGTTGTGTCGACCTAATTGTATTGTTTGATGATGACACTCCAATCGATTTGATTCGGGAGTTGAAACCAAGCGTTCTCGCCAAAGGAGCAGATTACGATCCTGCTGAAACAGATCCAAGTTCCAAAAAATACATTGTTGGTTCTGATCTCGTTCGTGCAAGTGGAGGAGAAGTGGTAGCTATTCCTCTTGTTGATGGTTTTTCGACTACGAGTATTTTTGAGAAGTTGAAGAAGTAAGTTTTTGATTTGTTATTGGCCACTAGATCATTTGAACGCTTTGCGTTTGGATCCTTGGATTTAATCGAAATTCGTATAATCCAATAATCCAATAATCCAATAATCCAATAATCCAATAATCCAATAATCCAACACCGCCGCAGGCAGCAGCGAAGCTAATCCAACAAATCAAAACCTACAACCTACTTCATCTAAAAGCACAGTGACCTAAACCAAACCTACAACTTACTTCATCTAAAAGCGCAGCGATCTAAAAATCTGAGAATCTAGCAGCGCAGCGAATCGGATTAATTACCTTTGCACAAATTCTCAACATGAAGATCAAAAAAGCGGAATTCGTTATTTCGAATACAGAGTATAAAAAAGGACCTGAAGACGGGAAACCTGAATATGCATTTATCGGCCGCTCTAATGTCGGTAAGTCTTCTTTGATCAACATGTTGACGGATAAAAAGAAGTTGGCTAAAACTTCTGGACGACCAGGGAAAACGCAACTTATTAATCACTTTATCATCAATGATGCGTGGTATATTGTCGATTTACCAGGATATGGATATGCGAAGGCTTCAAAGCAATCACGTGCGAAATGGGAGAAGTTCATCGTAGAATACTTGACGAATCGCGAATCCTTAGTGACGGTTTTTGTCCTCCTTGATAGTAGACTTGAACCTCAGAAAATTGATCTCGAATTCATGAATTGGTGTGGGGAAAAGCAATTGCCATTCTCTATGGTTTTCACGAAAACGGATAAGTTATCAAGTACTGCACTTCAGAAAAACCTTGCCAAGTACAAGAAGGAAATGGTGAAGTATTGGGCGGAGCTTCCGCCTGTATTTATTACTTCGGCTCAATCGAAATTGGGACAAGAGAAAATGTTGAACTATATCGGTGAATTGAATAACGCAATTTTAGGGTGAAACAGGGAAGTAATCGGTTAAAAATGGTAATGGAACCCTATGCCAACTGGATATTCAAAGACCTTTTTGTTTTCAAATCCTGATGTTTTTAACCTCACCAAGCGCATTTGTGCTTTTAAGAGCAGTGAGAATTTCTTGTGGAAATGATAAGATGTTGTAAAAGTGATTTTTGGTGATACCAAGGGCATTTGGATTTTTGCAATAACGACATCCCATTCAGAGCTTTCATTGCCATGTGTTGTTATTGTAGTATAGGTTCCTTGGAAGTTAGTCATGTAGATAGTTTCTTCTTTGTTTAGTTCGTTTTGTTCAATCTGCGGAGCTAAATAAAAGTTTATATCAAAACCAAGTCCCATTCCAATTCTTAGTGGATGATTGTTATTCATGAAATAAGTTCCAAGTTCAAGCGAGCCAATTAGTGTAGTGTGTTTTTCTGAAATGATAATAGACCTAGTTGTTACACTGTTATAGCTCTGGCTAAAGGCAAAGTGGTAATAATCTTGAAAATTTTCAGCTTCAAAATTGATTGTTTCAGTTCTCATTCCTAATCCAGTATGAACGTACATGTTTTCGAACTGAATTTCTCCGTTAAGTTGGAGTAAACTGGAAGAATTGTGATTGTTAGAAATATCGTAATAGTAGCTGTCTTTTAAGGTGTTTAAATCGTATCGCCTTATATCATTACTTGATGAAAACATTTTATAAATGGAAATACCTGCTACAAATGAATAGTGTTTGGGCTCTGTGGATTGACCTTTTTGACTGAAGCAAAGTGTTGATAAAAACGATGTGATTAGGGTGATAAGTAGTTTCATATTTACAATACGAGCAAAACAACTTCGAGGTTGGGGTGTTCTTTGAGAAATCAGGTGAGGTAAGGGAGGAAAATAGTAATCCCGATAATGATCGAAAAAATTGCCGCAATTAAAACTGCTCCCGCTGAAACATCTTTAATAACCCGAATCGATTCTTTTCGTTCTTCGCTTACTTCATCGCACAGCTTTTCGATCGCAGTATTGATTCCTTCAAGGGAGAAAACTAAAGCTGAAACGAGCAATATAGTGCCAAATTCTTTGAGTCGAATATCAAAATAGAACCCTGCTCCTATAGTAAGAACGAATGCTGCCAGATGAATCTGAAAGTTTCGCTCAGATCGAATTAAAATTCCAATCCCATTGAAGGCATCACGAAAGGTTTTTAGGGTTCTCATGCTATTCCTTGATGAGTTTTCCTGTATATATTACTTTTCCTTCGTTCTTAATCGCGTAGATGTAATTTCCGGAAACCAAACTAGATGAATTAATGTTCAGTGCATGCGTTCCTCCAGTTTTGAAGCCGAGCTCTTCTGTTTGAATCAGTCTTCCGGATAAGTCTAAAATTTCAATGGAAATTTCTCCTTCTCCAAAGAGTGAAAACCCGATTGAAAATTGATCTCCAAATGGATTGGGCCACACGCGATGGTATTCTGGATCTGGCTCAATTATCTCTGTTGAAAGTGAACAATCTCCGGGCATGTTATTGTCCATCCATGTTGCGCGTTGAGCAATGTAATTCTTAAAGAAGTTCAAATCTTGCTGATATGTTTGACCGACAAATCCATTCCAATTCACATAAACTCCAATGATCGGCCATTTCTGGAAGTTTCTGATTCGAGCCTCCTCAATATGATTCGCTACGGAGTCAATATATGCGTGAATAGTTGATGTTTTTAATGGTCCTTGACGTAATTCTTCCCAACGACAGCGAAGTCCATTGGCATACCCTGGGTCTTCCAATAGTTTTTCCCACCAGAAAGGAATTTCTGTGCTGAAGTTACAGATGTTATCAAATTGATATTGCCATCCTGTAGTGATGTCTGCATCGCAATAATCTGCGTTTCCAAAGGAAAGATTAAAGTCCCACATCGGTCCAGCATGTAATTTAGCTGCCCAATTGAAGGTGTTTTTGTCCTTAAACATGAAAGAACTAGAACGATATCCATCCACTGTTCTACCTAGTTCTTGCAAGATGAAGAAATCATGAAACGAAGTGTGATCAATGTACTTTGGCCACCCATTAATAGGATCATCGAATTGTGGTCCATAAATCACATCTTCAAATTCTCCTATGAAATCTTCCATGTATGAGGCTTGGAATGAGTTCATCTCGTCGAATTCTGGATCATGAAACTGAAACACAACTTCGTTGTCGTAATTTGATCCCCAAGAATAAGGGACATCGCCAGTCAATTTATCAACTTTTACAATGTACCCTCCTGTTAAGGTGTCGTTCCATTGATTTGGAACATGTACATCTTCAATTTGAACGCGGTCGTTATCTCGTTTGATGCGCTCCATCATAACATACAATCCACGGTATTCACCATTGATGACCAATTCACAATAGCGTGTGGCGGAAGCATAATGTCCCATTTTTCGAGCTAAATCAAATGTCAGAACATTTCGAATAAGTGTTTTATCAGGATAAGGTCCATATAGAATCCAATCATTTTCAACTCCCATTCCCAATAAGGCAACTTGTGCGTTATTACCTAAGCTATCTTGTGTTTCAAATCCATACCCTTTTTTCGGATATTGCTGAGAGGTCGATCCACGAATTTCAATTTCAATCCGACCATCATAGTTCGTGTACGGGTCTGTGATGTTATTCTGAACTCCAGTTCCGTTATCAATGACTCCCATGTGCGCGATTACTCGTGGGTCATCTATGATTGGAGCATTGTTCTCAGTGGTGATTATCACGATTGGTAAATTCGAATCAGTAAACGTTTGTGAAAGTGCACCAAAGGAGATTGTGCAGATTGTTAGAAGTAGGATCATTCTCATATGACCAAAATACGACTTATTTCGAAATCTGCTGTTTCAAAGTAAAGCTTGATCTTAGAAATAATCCTACTATCTTTGTACCAGTTCTTTTGAATAAACTTATGAAGAAAGGTGGAGGGATTGGCCCTACGAAACCTTGGCAACCTATTCGACGATCAGTTCGTTGGGAAAGGTGCCAAATCCGATCTGCTAAAGCAGTAAAGATAAGTTGTGTGATGTTCCTTCACTTTTCTTCGCAACATATTATATAGATGAAACGCATACAGGAAATCCTCGAGGAACGAATTCTCATACTTGACGGAGCAATGGGAACAATGATTCAGCGTCACCCGCTGGAAGAAGAACATTTCCGGACAAATTGGTTTGAAGATCATCCGTCTTCCTTGAAAGGAAACAACGATCTATTGTCCTTAACTCAGCCTGAAATCATCAAAGAAATTCACGCCCTTTACTTTGAAGCGGGTGCAGATATTGCTGAAACAAATACGTTTTCAGGTACAACAATCGCGCAAGCAGATTATGGCTTGGAATCGGCCGTTTACGATATCAATTTTCAAAGTGCAAAGATTGCCAAAGAAGTAGCCGTAGAATTTACTGCGCGTGAGCCGCATAAGCCGAGATTTGTAGCAGGTTCAATTGGACCAACGAATAGAACAGCATCAATTTCCCCTGATGTAAATGACCCTGGTTTTAGAGGGATTACATTTGATCAATTGGTAGTTGCTTACAAGCAACAAACAAACGCACTCATTGACGGAGGGGTAGATTTATTGCTCGTCGAAACAGTATTTGACACCTTAAATGCCAAGGCTGCATTGTTTGCTATTGATGAGGTGTTGATTGAAAGAGAATTGGACATGCCGATCATGGTTTCAGGTACAATTACGGATCAAAGTGGGCGGACATTAACCGGGCAAACGACAGAAGCATTCTTGATTTCAGTTTCACATATGAACTTGTTGAGTGTCGGATTAAATTGCGCACTTGGTGCGTCGATGATGCGTCCATATTTGCAAGTGCTCAACAAAAAAAGCCCGTTTGGGGTAAGTGCACATCCAAATGCGGGTTTGCCAAATGAATTTGGAGAGTACGAAGAAACGGCAGAGTTAATGGCGGAACAAATCAAGGAGTTTTTAGATGAAGGTTTGGTCAATATCGTCGGTGGATGTTGTGGAACAACGCCGGAACACATTAAAGCAATCGCTGATCTAGCAGCCAATTATTCACCTCGAAAGCAAGAAGTAGATGTCGAAGAATAAAGCAACATTGAAATTATCGGGATTAGAGCCCTTGATCGTTACACCTGAAACAAATTTTGTCAATATTGGTGAACGAACGAATGTTACTGGGTCGCGTAAGTTTTTGCGTTTGATCAAGGAAGAATTGTTTGATGAAGCACTCAGTGTGGCCCGTGAACAAGTTGAAGGTGGAGCACAGATCATCGACATCAACATGGATGAGGGAATGATCGATGGAAAAGAGGCGATGGTTCGCTTCTTGAATTTGATCGCAGCTGAACCAGATATCGCACGGGTTCCTGTAATGATTGATAGCTCGAAATGGGAAATCATTGAGGCAGGATTGAAATGCGTTCAAGGAAAGGGAGTAGTAAACTCGATTTCTTTGAAAGAAGGAGAAGAACAATTTATAGAATACGCCCGAAAAATTAAACGTTACGGAGCTGCGGCGATCATAATGGCATTCGATGAAGATGGTCAAGCAGATAGCTACGAAAGAAGAATTGAGATCTGTGAACGTTCCTACCGCGTTTTAGTCGACGTTGTGAAGTTTGCACCAGAAGACATTATTTTCGATCCAAATATATTTCCTGTTGCAACGGGAATGGATGAGCACAATAACAATGCCCTAGATTTTTTCCGAGCAACAAAGTGGATTCGTGAGAATCTTCCTGGAGCACACGTGAGTGGAGGAGTGTCGAATGTGTCGTTTTCATTTAGAGGAAACAACGTTGTTCGTGAAGCAATGCATGCCGCGTTTTTATATCATGCCATCCAGAATGGAATGGACATGGGAATTGTGAATCCTTCTATGTTGGAGATTTACGATGATGTCGACAAACAACTACTCGAATATGTAGAGGATGTTTTGTTGAATAGAAGAGATGATGCTACGGAGCGTTTATTAGAACATGCGGAAACGTTTCGCGGCGAAGGAAAAGTTCGAGTAGTCGATTTATCATGGAGAGAAAAGCCTGTGCGCGAGCGTTTGTCTTATGCTTTGGTAAAGGGGAATACAGATTTCATCATTGAAGATACAGAAGAATGTCGCCTGTCATTCGATCGTCCAATTGAAGTGATCGAAGGACCTTTGATGGATGGAATGAACGTCGTTGGAGACCTTTTTGGAAGTGGGAAAATGTTCTTGCCTCAAGTGGTGAAATCGGCGCGTGTGATGAAAAAGGCGGTAGCGTATCTTTTGCCGTTCATTGAAGAAGAGAAAGGTGGAGTGCAGTCGTTCGCTGGGAGAATTTTAATGGCAACGGTGAAAGGCGATGTGCACGATATTGGAAAAAATATTGTCGGTGTGGTTCTCAGCTGTAACAATTACGAAGTGATCGACATGGGAGTGATGGTTGCGCCAGAAAAAATTATAGCAGAGGCAATTGCACAAAAGGTAGATGTGATTGGTTTGAGTGGGTTGATTACACCTTCGCTGGATGAAATGGTAACAGTCGCAAAGGAGATGGAGCGTGCTAATTTATCAATTCCGCTGATGATTGGTGGAGCAACGACTTCTAAAGTCCATACGGCGGTTAAAATTGATGAACACTTCACAAAAGATCAGACAATTCACGTTTTGGATGCTTCTCGATCGGTAACAGTTGTAGAACAACTTCTGGGAGGAAAGAAACCAGATTTTATCAAGGGCATTAAATCAGAATATAAGCGTGTGCGTGAGCATCATGCGAAGCACAGAGCACAAAAGCAATTAGTAACAATCGAACAAGCGCGAGCAAATAAATTCAAAATTGATTGGGAACAGGAATCGATCGCGAAACCAAATGTCCTTGGAACACACGTATTGACTGTTACAGCAAAGGAATTGATTCCATTCATAGATTGGACGCCATTTTTTAGAACGTGGGAATTACATGGTAAATATCCTGCTATTTTAAAAGATGAGGTAGTCGGAGTAGAAGCAACCAGCCTATTTGCTGATGCACAAGAAATGTTGAGTTCAATTGCCGAAGAAAACTGGCTTGAGCACAGAGGGATTATTGGAATTTTTCCTGCGAATTCAGTAGAAGATGATATCATCATTTACGATCCAAACGATGATACGAAACAGATTTTTGTTCAACATGCCATGCGTCAGCAATCAAAAAAGGCGGCTGGTGTTCCACACATTGCTTTGTCCGATTTCATTGCGCCAGTTGATTCTGGAAAGAAGGATTATATCGGTGCATTTGTTGTCACTTCAGGAATAGGAATCGACTCAAGAGTAGAAGCCTTCGAAGCGGATCATGACGATTATAATTCGATTTTAATCAAAGCATTGGCTGATCGTTTGGCGGAAGCATTTGCTGAGTATGCGCACAAGTTTGTGCGAACTGAGGTTTGGGGATATTCCAAAGATGAATCACTTGACAATGCTGAGTTAATCAAAGAACAATATGTTGGAATTCGACCTGCACCAGGTTATCCTGCATGTCCGGATCATACTGAGAAGATAGACTTGTTTAAATTATTGGATGCTACGGCAGCAACAGGAGTAGAGTTGACAGACAGTTTAGCAATGCTTCCAACCGCAGCTGTTTCTGGATGGTATTTTGCGAGTCCTCATTCAAAGTATTTCGGTGTAGGAAAAATCTTGAACGATCAAGTGAAGTCTCTTGCCGAACGAAAAGAAATGGAATTGCATGTCATGGAACGGTGGTTATCGCCGAACTTGCACTAAGTAAAACTGATTGATAGTCTAATCTTTCAGAAACTCAATCATCAGGTCTGAATGGGCTTTTTGTCCATTCAGAAATCACAACATTACTTGAACTCAAAGTAGTCAACCGGATCGATCCATACCTTCTTGTCGTTCCATACCCCAAAGTGTTACATCAAGTATGCAAAGATATCTCTTAGCTTCAGAGAGATGACTTTAGTAGTATGTAAACCTGCAACCTGCAATCTGTTTCATGATTTAGGGAGATCGATATAGAGGTATACGTGTATTTAGAAGATGAACGCGATAAAATGGATATTCCCCATTGTTTAATTGAAAGTGAACTTCAGGGAAACCATGTTGTGCTACGGAAATAGATTACGACGTAGCTTCGTAGTATTGTAATTGGGAAACGTTATAAAAACAGTAGAGCGACTCGGGAGAGTCGCTCTACATAACCTAACCTAACCACTATTCACTGAAAAAGATTCATTAGCCTGATAAAAACCAAACTAAGTAATCTTTACAGGTACAAATATACGGAGAGTTGTTAGATAACACAAAGTTTGATTTTAAGTTATTTAACCAATTCTAATGGTGGTGTGGGAAGGCATTGAGTCCATATTTCAAAGAAAAATTCGGAAATACGCGCTTTATAGGAGGAAATGCGCCGTTCGTAGAAGAATCGGACGGCTTACTATTGGATTCCTATTTTTTCTATTTTCATAAGATATTCGACCAATTAGGTTAAATACTCGTCAGATTTTTCTTTTAGAGTAAAAAAGTAGTAACACGACTTTACATTACCTAGGGTTTTAATCTGCTAATAGTATGAGTTTTAGCCGAAATTGAATAATTACCTGCCTAGGTAGACAATTATTTCACCTGAACTTATGGTTCATTTTACACGAATTCACTCGTTTGAGCAAAACTTGTTTTGCTAGTTTCTGTTTGTTTGCATTAGCTTAAAGCGCTTAATACATGGGATACATCTTGTTCATATAGGCTGTTGGCACAAAATATTAGACAATAAAAAAGGGAATCACCCGAAATAAATCGGATAATTCCCTTTACAGTTTTAATGTGAAATCTAGAAGTTACTGCGCATTCTTGAGTTTGTGATTTTGTATAACCACACCTTCAATTTGTGCATCAACAAGTAGAGTGATGGAATGATGATCAATGTCAAGAACGTTGCGAATGTCAATCCATAAATGATGGCCCACGACATCGGCGCAAAGAACATATTGTTATCACCTCCGAAATAGATTTTCGCATCGTATGTCGACAAGAAACTAAAGAAGTCAATATTGAACCCAATCGCTAAAGGAATCAAGCCTAAAATAGTTGTAATGGCTGTCAATAGTACAGGTCTTAGACGAGTTTTACCTCCTTCAATAGCTGAGTTCACAATTTCATGATAAGGTAGAATGTCATATTCTCCAAGTCCGAGTTCTTCACGTTTCCGCTTACGGACCAGGTTCGTGTAATCGATCAATACAATGGCATTGTTCACCACGACTCCAGCCAAGGAGATAATACCAATCATTGTCATCATAATCACGAAGCTTTGACGTGATATAACTAATCCTAACAATACTCCAATTAAGGATAGGAGAACCGTTAGCATAATAATCGATGGCATCGAGTATGAGTTAAACTGCGCGACAATTATCAATAGGATAAGGAAGACCGCAATAAGTAAAGCTTTACTCAAGAATGCCATTTCTTTGGCTTGTTCTTCCATCTGTCCAGAGAACTTAAACGCGAATCCTGAATTAACCCTACCTGCATCTTCGAAGATCTGCATTTTCTCACGAAGTAAATCAACTACTTCTGTTGCGTTACTTCCTTCATTTACGTTCGACGTAATTTGAACGAGTGGAATTTGATCTTTACGAACAACAGCTGTATAGGACGCTGTTTCATCGGCACTTTCAATAACTGATCGTACTGGAATGTTGAGCAATTTACCTTTGTTGTTTCTGAAAATCAGACGTTGATCCAATAAGGCATCCAAACTTTCGCGATTGGATTTATTGAACTTGACAACGATATCGTATGATTCTTCGCCTTTCGTGAATGTTGTTACATCCTGTCCAAGTAAGGCTTTTCGAATCGCCATCCCAACTTGCATGGTAGAAGCGTTCAATTTTCTAACTTGATCACGATCTACTTTAATTGGAATTTCTGGACGGTTTGCTTCAACATTCAATTTTAATTTTTCTACACCAGGTACATGCAAACTATCCAAGTAGTTGAGTATGTCTTGTGCTTGAAAAATCAATTCACGGTATTCGCCTTTTCCAGTTACATCAATACTAATTGCTGCACCTTGTGGAGGTCCTGCCGCATCTTTTGATGCTGTAATTTCAATGTCAGCAGTGAATTCACCTTTCAACTCACGTTGAATCTTTTTCAATACGTCAATTGAACTCGCACCTTTTCGATGTTGTGATTCAATAAAGTTAACCGTTATACGCGCCTTGTGAGGAGTATTCCCCATTGTTACACCCTGTGCAGGATCGCTTGTGCCTTCACCAACTTGTGCAATGATTGACTGAATAAATCGACGATCTGGCTCTACATCGGTATCTTGTCTGTATTCTTCTAGAATACTGTTCAATTTCTTCTCAACCTTCAAGGTCGTTTCATTGGTAACGGTAATATCTGTTCCAATTGGATGAGAGATGAAGACATTCGTGTAATTTGGTTCGTTTACGGGGAAGAAATCAACTTTTGGTGGAACGATTACCATGAGGAAAATCGCGAAAAACAACATTCCAAATGTTCCAAGTAAGAACCATAATGGTCGGCGTCCATGAAGTGCATACTTCAAGAAACGTTCGTAACCTCTGTCCAAACGCGGAAGGAATCCATTTTGGAAACGCACAGTTCCAGGATAAAGAACGAATAAGTTCAGTAAGGAAATGAGTCCGAAAATGATCAAGAAATTACCAAGAGTCATTGATCCAAGGATCACGAACACGACTCCAATACCAAGCAGAACTGTAGAGTTGCGTAGAACTTTCTTTTTCTTGGGTTTGTTGTCAGTTACTTTCATAAACACCACTGCCAAAACAGGGTTGATCACCAAGGCAACAAATAGAGATGAACCGAGAACGATTATCAATGTGATAGGCAAGTATTTCATGAATTCACCCATGATTCCTGGCCACAATGCGAGAGGAAGAAATGCTGCCAGAGTTGTTGCTGTTGAGGCAATAATTGGCATGGCAATTTCTCCAACACCCGCAATTACTGCTTCTGTAGGTTTTTTACCTTCACTCATGTGTCGATAAATATTCTCGACGGTTACAATTCCATTATCAACCAACATTCCCAGGGCAAGTACCAATGAGAACAGAACCATTACGTTCAATGTTACGCCCATTGTGTTCAGAATGAAGAAGGACATCAACATCGAAAGTGGAATCGCGATTCCAACAAAGAGTGCATTTCTCAATCCAAGGAAGAATAAGAGTACACCAACAACCAGTATGATTCCTAAGATGATCGAGTTCAACAAGTTGGAAACCATGTCCCGTGTGTTATTCGATTGGTCATTTGTCCTCGAAAGAGTTACGCTCTTTGGAATAGTACCATCGGCTCTTGCTTCTTCTATGATTTGTGTGATTTTGTCTGAAGCTTCCAATAGGTTTTCTCCACCTTGTTTTTTAATATCAAGCATCACAACCGGATAGCCAAACTCACGTGCGTAAGAAGTAGTGTCTCCGTTTCCAAATGAAACCTCGGCTACGTCTTCCAATTTTACAGGAAGGAAATCATCTTGCTTAATGATTATTCGACCTAATTCTTCGGCATCTTGAAATTCACCTTCTATACGAATCGTTTTTCGAATACCGTCCATCAAAACTTCACCACCAGAAATTGTTTGGTGTTCAGCGCTGATGGCATTTTGGATATCATCGATGGTTACATTCACCGCTTGAGCACGAATAGGATCAACTTCTACACGCATTTCTTGTGTTTGAATACCACGAATATCAACTTCACTGATCTCTTGTAAGTCTTCAATTCTATCCTCTAGTTCTTCGGCAATTTCCTTCAGTAAAGCAGGATTGTTTCCACGAAGATTCAAGTTCATGATCGGCATCTGTGATGGATCCATCGCGAAAATATTCGGCTCAACAGGTAGCTGAGGGAAATCAGATTTTGTTCGAGCATCATCTACAGCGTCTTTTACTTTTTGCAAAGCTTTATCGACGTTCATTTTAAAGTCAAACTTTACACGAATAGTCGTATATCCGTGAACTGAATTCGTATTGATCTCATCTACTAGTTTGATTCCACCAAGTTCCTTTTCAACCGACTTTGCGATCTTTTCAGACATGTAAGCCGGTGATGATCCAGGTTTCGCAATACCAACGTAGATTTCCGGAATTTGTAACTCAGGGAAATTCTCCTTTGGCATTGATTGATACGCACCGATACCTCCAAATAAGATGATTGCGGCGATTAGGAAAACGGTCTTTCTGTTTTTAACGGCTAGCGTCGAAAGTCCGAATCCTTTTGATTTTTTTTCTTTCATGATTTTTATCTATGAAGTTGATTACTCTGCGCGAACAGTATCTTTGTCTGTAATACCACGTGCTCCATCAACAACAACATTGTCGCCTGCTTTCAATTTGCTATTTGTTTCAATCAATGCATCACCTTTGAAACGTTGAATGATTTTCACATTAATCTTTTCTACAATGTAGTTCATCGTTCCATTCGTTGTGCCTTTCTCTCTGGCCACGAAAATGAAATCCATATTGTTTTGATCCTTTAGAATACTTTTTGATGGAATCACCATCCCATTTGCAACATCCATATCCGTGATACTCACTTCAGCAAGCATGTTTGGTAGGAAGGTTGTGTTGTTTGGAATGTTCGCCATTACACGGAATGTACGGTTCGTTGGTTCAATGTAGTTTCCAACGTTACTCACTTTAAGTATGATGCTTGTGTCAGAGTAATTCGGGAATGTAACGCGAATTTGAGTTCCAACTTTTACGTTGGCGAAGTGCTTTTCAGAAATGGTAGAAACAATATCCACATTTGTATTGTTTACTAAGCGAATGATCGGTGAAGATGGACCAGCCATTTGACCTCTTCTAGCAAATATTTGATCTACAACCCCTGTAAATGGAGCACGAATAATGGCCTTTCCACGCTGTGTATTCAATGAGCGCATGCTAGCTTTCAATGAATTCACTTGGTTTTTTGCAGTTTCGAATTCGAATTCGGAACCAACACCACGTTTTTGCAATTCCGATTGTTTGTCTAACATGTATTGAGCGTATTCCAATTGTGTGTTTAGCTCTTGTAGGTTAGATGATAAAATAGATGCGTCTACAACGGCAATGACAGCTCCTTTTCGAACTGTTTGACCTTCTTTTACTGAGATCTTAGTAATTAAGCCACCCATTTCAGCGCTTAAGGTAATATCTTGGTCCGTTTCTACGTTTCCTTGAACACGAATTTCGTGCTGGAAAGCTTTCATTTCAACTTTGCCAAGTGTCACTTTTGGGTTTAGATTTACCTCCTCCTTGGGTAAATTTTCTGTTTTGGCCTCAGCTCCGCAGGAAGTGAGAACAATGGCTCCAGAGAGAGCGATGAATAATCCGATGATTGTTGTTTTCATGTGAATTGACTTATTCTGTTGGTAATATATTATTGTAAATTTTATCAAGTGTTAGCCTTGCTTGGAACAATTCAATGAGCGTTCCTGTGTATTGTGCTTGGGCCATGATAAGTTGATTGTATTGCTGTGTAACAATGATGCTGTTTCCGTTACCGATTTCTTCTTTGGCTAGAGCATTCTCATAAAGAGATTGTGCTAAATCGACATTGGCTTTTTGCAATTCATTTTTGCTTTGCGCTCCTTCCAAATTGTTGATTGCTTGGTCCGCTTGAAATTGAAGCGTTTGTTCCATCTGTACCAACTTGTTTTGGTCATTCATCAAAGTGATGCGTGATTGTGCAGTAACGGCACGTCTTGAAAGTCCAGAGAAAATTGGAACGTTCAGTTGAAGTCCCCAAACCGTTTGTGGGTACCATTTTTCGTCAGCCAAAAAGTTGAATTCGTTTCTGTATGCATTATAGGTATGTTGAAAAAATGCATTCAGCGTTGGTAAGCTTTTGAAACGGTTGTTTTGAATGTTCAATTCTGAAAGTATTACTTGCTTATCAAGTAGTGAATACGTCAGGTTGTTTTCAATTGAACCAGTACTAATGGATGAAAGTGTCATTAATTTATCTGGATTATCCGTTATCTCAAGTGTTTCACTCATTGGATAGCCCATTGTATATTTCAAAACACCTAGTGCATTTTTGTATTGAAGATCAGCGGAGACCTTTGAATTTTTCGCTGACAACAACGAAAAGTTCAGTTGATCCATGTCTTCCTGTTTCATCAAGCCCAACTCAAGGTAGTTCTGTTGCTTATCGATCAGCTGTTCTGTAATAAGCACCATCGAATCGACGAAATGAATATTCTCCTTTGCAACGGAAGCGAGCTGATATGCTTGGATTACATTGAAAAGGACATCTTCCTTTGTAATATTAGAAGCTGTTTCTTGAAACGTCGTTAAGTAATCGGCAGCTTTCAATCCAATAATATATGAACCATTGAATACTAATTGAGTTGCCTGTAAAGTTCCTGCAGCAGAGAATTTTGTTCCAGCGCGAAATTCGATTGTTTCTCCTGGTTGTGCGTTCGGATTAATGAACGATGCATCAACAACCTGAATGGGTAGATTGATGAAGTTGCTGAAGCTTCCATTGAAGTCGAGTTGAGGTAAACCCATTCCACGAATTTCAATGTATCGCTGGTGCGCGTATTCATTGTCGTTCTCGGCGTTTTTCACCGATAGATTGTTCTCGAGGGCATATATCTTCGCATCGACAAGGCCGAAGGAGCTTTGTGCCCACCCGCTTGTTGCGAACATTGCGAAAACGCCCAGAATTACTGATTTATTCATTGATTTCACGATTAAAGTGTTCTTTTAAATAAGTGATACCGTTGTCATTTGCTAAACCTCGTATGTGGAAGCGCAAAATTTCGGTAAGGACTTCGTCCGTTTTAAATTCAGGATAAGGGTAAACTTGACCATCCATGATCGCATCCATGCCAGAAACGTAATACCTTGAAATAATATCAGGGTTAAGTGTCTTGCGGTAGAGGTTCTCACTCATACCTCTTACGATGTTTTCACGAATATTAGCGAGCACAAATTCCCATTTATGGTCATTCATAAGTTTCGCTGCTGCCGGATAGTGCTTATGTAAGTCTCTGAATACTGCAGGGTTGACATTTTTCAGTTGTTCAATTACAAACTTGCTAATGTTAATGAGTGATTCGATGGCGTTGTCTGCTCCTTGAGTACACATGTCGCATGCTTGTTTATCCACTTCAATTTTGAATTGAATAATCGTTGCAATCAAATCATTTTTATCCTCGAAGTACTTGTAAATTGTTTTTTTAGAAACTCCGATCTCTCGACAAAGATCATCCATGGTCACACTTTTAAGCCCGTACTTCATAAATACGGCACTTGCGCGCTCCAATAGTTCCAGTTTTTTTTGATCCATATTGCAAATATATGGAATAAAGGTATACTGGAAACTATTTACATGTAAAAAGTTTCCTAGATAGTGGAAAAGTTGTTTTTGACAATAATTAATGAACGCGAAAAGATTATCTTCGTAAAAAGTCAAATGATGGTTGAGGTTTTTACAGATGGTTCAGCAAAAGGTAATCCAGGTCCAGGTGGATACGGAATCGTGATGCGTTTTGGTGGAAAGGTTAAAGAAATCTCTCAAGGCTACCGTTTAACGACCAACAATCGTATGGAACTACTTGCGGTAATCGTAGCGCTAGAGTCGATGAAAACAACGAAATATCCGATTCGTGTTTGTTCAGATTCGAAATATGTAATTGATTCAATTGTAAAAAGGTGGGTTTTTTCCTGGGAGAAGAAAAATTTCAAGGGAAAGAAAAATGAAGATCTTTGGAAACGCTATTTGAAGCAGCATTCTCGCTTTCGAATTGAATATAAATGGGTGAAAGGACATGCGGGACATGCCGAGAACGAGAGGTGTGATGAATTAGCAGTACAAGGTGCGGAAAGTAAAGATCAATTAATTGATACTTGGTTCGAAGCGAATCCTTCTTCTTGATTAATAGGATTTCCTCTATTTCCCTTCTGTTAAAGCCAAACACGCTTTCATAAAGGTGTAGATTATTGGATGTGGAACCTCACGTGTTGACGAAATTTGTGGGCAAAAACTGCAAGCCACAAAGAAAGAGTGATTTTTCAAACTGATGATTTCTGGATCTTCAAATTGATTGTAGGCTTCAATGTCGAGAATATCATCTTCCAAGGCTTGTATCAGTTTTGGATAAAGAGAATACCTACTAGAAGTCAGTTCAAGCTTTGAATGATTTTCATACAGAGTAATGAAATCTTTCGAATGAGGTGAGACCATTATTTTTTCGAACTGTTGTCCCTCCACTAAATTATCTGAAATCAGTTTTTCATTGAATTGATTCAGCTGATAGGTATTTACTAAAGCATCAACAAATGTTCTATATCCCTCACCCGTAATTAATGCAGGGATCGGTCGACTTAATATTTCGCGTAAAATACCGTGAAGAAAAAATTCATTACGAATTGGACCTGGAGCAATCCAAAATCCGTCATATTGATTGAACTGTTGAGCTTTAAACTCGAGAACCTCACTTAACTTTATCCAGTAGTAATTGATTTCAATGTCAAGGAAATTTGCAGCATGATCGATTGCTAAGTTTGTTGCATGATGCGAATTGTAAGTGAAATTATAGTCACCTACTATCCCAATTTTCAAACTTTGTTGCATTTCAAATGCGCTCATCCACAGAGGTTGGATTGTAGATTTTTTGTCTTAACGTTGAAACCATCCAGAGTAAACAGCGTCTTCGATTAAGAACGAATCGATGTGTGCTACAGGTGGCATAAGTGCTAAGCTATCTGGGTTAATACTGTACATATAACAATCAAATGTACAGATGAATTTTGAGTAATCTCCAGTTGCATCAGATTCTACTACAATTCCAGTAAAACTAGTAGTTGCTCCTGCGTAATTACTTAATTCATTGCTTTTCCATTGACGATTTGTTGCATCTTGATAAACGACTTCAAATCCAGTATTTCCATCATTTGAATAATTTGGATTGTCGTTCGCAGGGAAAAATGGTTCGAATAATGCGAGTGGTGGATCACTTGCTACGCCTGAATCAAAATTGATGCTTCCTAAACCAATCGCGATGGATTGTGTTTGAGATGGAGATTGCATTTCGGCGTAATAAACCGCTGTTGAGTTTCCTCCTGGCGGTTGGATTACTTTTACTTTATATGATGTGTTCTCATAACCAAGAACATTTTGAGTGTATTCCGTTAGAGTATTGTTAATGACCCCTGTGAAATGTGCATCTAAATCAGCAGTAGGTGTTGGTGCAGGAATAACCTCATGCTTGATACATGATGTCAGAACAAATCCAAATCCAATGAGTGCTATAAAACCTTTTTTAATCATAATAGTCGCAGTTTAGTTGATTTCAACTGCCTAAAGAAACAGTTTAGATAAATCATCTATCTACTAAATTACGTAAATTTCTAGGAAAGGTTGCGTCTTTGGTGCCTCGGATATTGTAATTATGCCCGAATCTGCATAATTTGATGTGCTTTTACAATCGGTCGAATGTCAATTATTGGATTTGCGACGGTGCTAAAGTCAGCGTAGTAAAGTTGTTCGTATTGATCAACTTGCTCTGACTTCAAATATGTGTCAACCGTAAAGGATTCATTTTGCTTACTCAATTGGTTCAAAACCATATTTAACTGAGTCTGTGTAATCAACAACTCTGTTTCGTATGATAATTTTCCGCGAGAAACGTTTCCCTTGACCAATACCTCTGGGTCATTTGATGTGAAAACAAGTGAGGAAATTGCTATTTTATTCTGTGCCTGATTCATAATATTTCGTATTTGTTAAGTCAAAGATGGTACAGTAGGACGTAAACGATTTACGATCAAATAAAAGCACTAATCTTTTTTTATTTTAAAAGCAATTCCTCGGGAAAAATGTACCTTCATCGCCTAAAGTAAATGACATGAAATACGATCGAATTAAGAAGGACCTCTTTATTGCCAATCGAGCGAGCTTTGTAAATAGAATGGATGAAAATGCGTTAGCTGTATTCAATTCAAACGATATTTTTCCGATTAGTGCTGATAGTACTATGCCTTTTCAGCAACACAGAGATATTTTTCACTTATCTGGTGTCGATCAAGAAGAGAGTATTTTAGTTATTTCTCCTAATTCGAAGAATGAAGCTCACAGAGAAGTTCTTTTTTTGAAAGAAACGAATGAGCACATTGCAGTTTGGGAAGGTGAAAAACTGACCAAAGAAGCAGCATTCGAAGTTGCTGGAATAAAAACAGTTTATTGGCTCAATCAATTTGATACGATATTCAAGCAGATGATGGTGGAGGTAGATTCAATCTATTTGAATACCAATGAACATTTGCGAGCAGATACGACAGTTCAAACTCGTGACGACCGTTTCATTATCAAAGTAAAACAAGATTACCCTTCTCATCAAGTTCGAAGAAGTGCACCTATCATGCATAGCATTCGCTCTTTAAAGCATGCGATCGAAATTGATTTGATGCAAACGGCATGTAACATTACCAAAAAAGGTGTAGAACGTCTCCTTGGATTCGTGAAACCTGGAGTTTGGGAATATGAAATCGAAGCTGAATTGATTCATGAATTTTTGTGCAATCGATCGCAAGGATTCGCTTATACACCAATTGTTGCCTCAGGAGCAAGCGCATGTGTACTTCATTACATTGAAAACAATCAACAATGTAAGGATGGCGATGTAATTCTTCTCGATGTAGGAGCTGAATATGCCAATTATGCGTCAGATTTAACACGTTGCATTCCTGTGAATGGACGATTTACTGATCGACAAAAAGCAATATACAATTCTGTTCTTCACGTGAAAAACGAAGCTCAAAAACTATTAGTTCCAGGAGCAATCATGAATGAGTATCACAAGGAAGTTGGTTCGCTCATGGAAGCTGAATTGGTCAAATTAGGTTTGATTGATTCTACAGATATCAAAAATCAAGATGCTGCATGGCCTGCATATAAAAAGTACTTTATGCATGGAACGTCTCACTTTATCGGTTTGGATACGCACGATATCGGACATTGGAACCAGCCAATTGAAGCTGGAATGGCCTTTACGTGTGAACCTGGTATTTACATTCCAGAAGAGGGTATCGGAATTCGTCTTGAAGATGATTTGGTAGTTCAGAAATCTGGAGGACCATTGAATTTGATGGGAGATATTCCAATTGAAGCTGATCATATCGAGTCGATCATGAATTCGTAAGAGATTAACATTATATAAAGAGGGAGCTTTACGGCTTCCTTTTTTTTGTTTGGATGAGAAAACTAAATTATACATTTAAGAATAGTACATATTCAGAAGAGATTCCGCTTGTCTTACTGCATGGTTTTTTAGAATCATCTTCGATGTGGGAGCATGTTGAACTTCCTGAAGGATATCCAGCCGTTCTTATTGATTTACCAGGGCATGGGAAATCAAATCACCCCGAGCTGATCTGTGACTCTATCGCAGAAATGGCGAACATGGTAATTGATGTTGTCGATGAACTTCAATTAACGCAATTTCATGTTATAGGTCATTCAATGGGTGGATACATTGGCTTGGAGATCAAAAAAAATGATCTACGTGCGGAGAAAATAATGTTGCTCAATTCAAATTTCTGGTCAGACTCACCTCAAAAAGTGAAAGACCGAATACGTGTTGCAGAAATTGTCCAAACGAACCAATCACATTTCATTTACGAAGTAATCCCGAACTTATTTTTAAATCCACAAGATTTTGATCGTGAAGTGAAGGCCATAATTTCAGAAGCTTTGGAAATGTCGCCCGATGCAATTGGAAAAGCTTCTATCGCAATGAGTAAAAGAAAAGATTATTCGAGTTTTGTGAGAGAACAATCAGCTGATTTTACGTGTATTCAAGGAATTGAAGATTCGATTGTTCCGGTGAAACAAATGCGCGAATCATTGGAAGGAAGCCAAGTTAACTACATTGAAATTGAGGAAGTTGGTCACGTGGCGCATTTTGAAGCTTCAGGTAAATTGAATGCTCTAATTGATGATTTTTTAAAATGAGGATAAAAAAAAACGGAAACTTAGTTCCCGTTGTCGTTAAAAATCCAAATTGATTCTCGTACTGTAAGTAAATGTGTCATCATAGAAGTTAATTTTAGCGTTTAATCTTACTCTAAGATACTGCATTCCTTTGCTTCATCTGAATAAATAACCTAAACGGTAGCTTGGATTTAGTAAACGGTTGTTAAGTTTTTGTTAACTGATTGGCTAACGAAACAATCGGAGATGCCCACAGATTGCTATGTAAGATAGATTTGTATATTAGTTGTACCGAGTTGAAATAAAACCAAAGGAAATATGAAACTAAGAGCTTTAGTTGTCGATGATGAAGAGTTTGCAAGACGCAACCTTACAATGATGTTGGAAGAATATTGTCCTGATATTGAAGTTATTGGCGACGCTTCAAGTAAAGAACAGGCAAAGGCGATTATCGAGTCATCGGAGCCAGATGTTGTTTTCTTGGATATTCGAATGCCATCTGGTGCAGAAGGGTTCGAACTCTTGGAGGAAGTTGAGAAAAAGAATTTCTTGGTGGTTTTCGTTACTGCATTTAAAGATTATGCAATTCGTGCATTCAATGCAAGTGCGGTTTATTATTTACTGAAACCAATTGATATTGATGAATTGCAACTCGCAGTTGAGCGCTTGATTGAAACTAGTAATACTTATAAGCAAGAGCCAGAAAATTTCGAAACGTACTTTGATTCTCTGAAGGAATTGTCGCAGAGCGTTCTGAATAAAAAGCCAACTAACCGTATCGCTATTAGTCACACAAAAGGATTGAAAATTGTGGAAGATCATACGATCACTCACCTTGAAGCTAGCGGAAATTGTACCACGATTTATTTTAATGATGGATCACGCTACCTTGATACACGTACCTTGAAGGTGTACGAGAATTTACTTGATCCAGCTCGCTTTGCAAGAGTGCATAAGTCGCACATCATCAACCTTGATATTTTACTAGAGTACCTGAATGAAGATGGGCATTTTGCAGTCTTAAAAGGAGGTATTCGAGTTCCTGTAGCCCGGAACCGTGTTACTGAATTCGTGAAAATGCTAAAACAGCATTAATGAAGAAAATACTTTTTTGTTTACTCCTCATTTTGCCATTCTTCGGAATGACGCAGAAATATTCGTTTCAATCTTATAGTACGGAAGAGGGACTTCCTCAAACACAAGTCACTGCCTTTTGCCAAGATGAGGATGGCTACCTCTGGGTAGCGACACTTGGCGGGTTAGCAAAATTCAATGGTCGAGATTTCACAACTTTCTCGCCAGATGATGGGTTACTGAATAACCGAATTCAAACGCTTTTTTTCGATTCTGGAAGAATATGGGTCGGTCACGATGGGGGGGTCTCTTATATTGACAACAACAAAATCAAAAAAATAGAATTCCCGGAAAAGTATAAATCACGTAACGTATCAAAAATTATTCGGTTTAAGGATAGAATAATTGTTTGTTCTAATCGGAAAGATGGATTATTTGAAATAGTGGACAACCGTTTTGTGCAAATTGATTTGCCTGATGAGGAAACAAGAGCAATTCAAAGCGCTGTGGTTTCGGGTGAATATCTCTATTTGGCAACAGCTACAGGTGTTTTTAAAACGAAAGATTTAAAAACGATCGCGCCCGAGAGTGGTATTGGTGAGGGGATTTATGTTGGCGTTGATGCGAACGATCATGAAATCTATTTCATTTCGTTGGACAATGGTATTTTTCATAAAAATTTAATCACGGGAGTTATTAGTCATATCCCGAAGGAAGAAACAGTGAATTCACTACGCGGTGGGTATCTGGATAGTCACGGAACATTATGGGGCTTCACAATGGCTGGGCTGTTGACAGTTAAAAAAAATAAAGTTATCCGTCTGGCAAATCAGGTTTCGGGTCTTCCTGTAAACAATGCTGTGGCATGTGTTTTTGAGGATGCTTCAGGAAACATTTGGTTTGGCTCAAAAGGTAAGGGAATGTTCAGGTTTCCTGGGGAGCAATTCAAGTATTATGACCGTACAACTGGAATTGGATCCGATATTTTTCTATCGGGATTTGAACTGCTTGATGGGTCTTTTTACCTTGGTTCTATGGATGCTGGGCTGATTAAACGTAAACCAGATGGAACTACCCAGACTTTGAATCTGACGGTTCCAACTATTTGGGCAGCTCAGCCAAACGTAGATGGATTTAACTGGTTCGGAACTCAGGCTTCTTTAGTTTCTCTAGATGCGAATGACGATATTAAGGTCTATACTATTGAGGATGGTGTGCCTGGAAATAAAATCACTTCGTTTTTTAAAGTTGGCCCACGAGAAATGTACATTGGGGGAAACAGAGGTGTTTCACACTATAAAAATGGTGTATTCACCTTATTGAAATCTAAAGAGACTCTCGCAATTGGTACTATCCGAGACTTTGTAATGATTGAGAAGACACTTGTGTTCTGCTCGAATTTGGGTCTATTCCAATATAAAAATGGTGAAATTAGTCCTTACCTAGGTGTTGGGAATGTAACCTACAGCATTGAAAAAGATAAGTTTGGAAACATTTGGTTTGGAACAGAGGAGGCACTCTTTCGAATTGTGAAGGGTAAGGTTGAGCGTTTGGAGTTGCATAAGAATCCTGGATCTAACTTCATTAATTTCATCAATTACCGTGAAGATAAGCTGTACGTTGGATCAAATAATGGACTTTTCGTTCTTTCAAACTTAAATGCGTCTCAACCTGAAATTAAACGCTACGGACTTGCAGAGGGACTTGTGAACCTTGAAACAAATTTGAATTCTGGATTTTTCGATCACGAAGGGAATTTTTGGTTTGGAACAGCAGCAGGGCTAGTTTGTTTTCAAGCTGGTGCAGAACTCATTAATGGAGGGGTTCCAAAAGTGCAAATGAAATCAATATTGTTGAATTATCAACCGTTCAATTATAAGACTTACAGTGAGGAACTTGATGTGAAAGGATTTCCCAAACATTTGAATCTCCCATATGCTAAGAATAACTTGATTTTTGAATTGGATGGTATTTCACTCGCGAATCATCGTGGTTTGAATTTTCAGTTTTTACTTGAGGGTTTGAATGATTCGTGGTCGCCGTTGTCAACGAATTCAACCATTACATTTACCAGTTTACCGGCTGGAGAATATGTACTTCACATGCGCTCGGTTGATATTGATGGGCAAACTTCGAAGGAAATAATTATTCCTTTTACTATTAACCCGCCATTCTACAAAACATGGTGGTTCATCAGCTTGTGTGTTCTTGGAATTGTAGGATTGGTAGTGTTATTTTTTCGTTTTCGAGTTCGCAGAATCAACGCGGCCAATGAGAAAGAAAAATTAGAATTCAAGTCGCGCTTGTTAAGCTTGGAGCAACAATCCATGAATGCCAGCATGAACCGTCACTTTGTGTTTAACTCTCTAAACTCAATTCAATACTTTATCAATACGCAGGATCGTTTATCAGCCAATAAGTACTTAACGAATTTCGCAAAGTTGATTCGTAAAAACTTGGATTCAGCTACGGTAGATGGGAATATGATCACGCTTGATGAAGAATTGGAACGATTAGAACTTTATTTGTCCTTGGAATCTATGCGGTTTAAGGATCGATTCGACTATAAGATCAATTCTAAAGGGGTGGATTCAGGCTCTATTTTGATCCCAGCGATGATTTTGCAACCGTTTGTAGAAAATAGTATCATTCATGGGATTCTTCCAAATCTTGATAAAAAGGGGTTTATCTCACTTGAAGTGAAAGAGGAAAATGGTTACTTGCTCATGATGGTGGAAGATAACGGGATTGGTGTGAATCATAGTATTACCAAAAAAGGGGACATAGAAGGCGATCATCGTTCGAAAGGAATGGAAATTACTTCCAAGCGAATTGAGTTAATCCAAAAAATTTCAAATGATGATATCTCATTAGTTGGTCCATATGAAATCTACAATGATGACCGTTCAATCAAAGGAACACACGTTTTACTCAAAATCCCACTGAATAATTTGGAATATTAGAGTTGTTAGCTTATATTTGTTAGTAACTCCTTTTATTTAAAGAGCAATGAAAAAAGTAATTTATATCGTATTTGCAGTTTTCGCACTAGGAATGGTGTCTTGTTCAAAGCAAGATGTTTCACCAAATTCTTCACCTGAAACTATAGTTCCAGTTTGGAAATCTATTGAAACTGAGAATGCAAATTCAAGTGGAAATGTAGATCCAAATATTAATACAAATGGTGGAATTACCGATCCAGGAGAAAATCCAATATTAGAATCTGCGGGCAACTAAACATGCTCATAAAAAATAGTTAAACTTCGATGAAAATCGAAGTTTTTTTTTGCTCTGAACTTTCCTCCATACGCTAAATGGAATATACAGTTCAAACCTTATTCAAAAAATACGTAAATCCTTTGCTTACCTTCGATTAACTACTTAGTTAACCCAAACTTATTATACATGTCTAGCAAGGTAAATAACGCACTTTTTGATCTGATCAAATCGATGTCGAAATCGGAAAAAAGGTATTTTAAATTAATGTCTTCACGCCACACGATTGGGGGTGAAAACAATTACGTTCGTTTATTCGATTACCTAGATAAGCAGCCCGAATATTGTGAGGAGGATATATTCACAGTCTTCAAGAAAGAAGCTTTCATCAATCGCTTTTCGATTACTAAGAAACGACTGTACGATCATATCTTGGCAGCTTTGGACTCTTTCCATAGTGCGGGTTCTGTTGAGTCACAATTACACAAACAATTACATGCCTCAGACATTCTTTTTGAAAAGTCCTTGTACGATCAATGTCGCCGAGTGCTACATAGTGCAGAGAAAGTAGCAGAGAAAAATGACCTTCCTGCAATACTGTTGATGATTTCTTACAAAAAGAAACGACTCTTTGAAACAATGGGATATCTCAAAGTGACAGATAAAGAAATTGAGGAAACACTTCAGCGTGACTTAATATTCTCGAAAGCAATAGAAGATTATAATCACCTGTGGGCAATAAAAAGTCACCTGTTTTCACAGCTTTCTAAAAAGGGAGTGGCACGATCAAAAGAAGAAACGGATGCCTACACGAATATCTGTAAGATGATTCTTTCTAACGAATATGCTTCAGACGAACTCACATACGAAGGAAAACATTTATATCACCATGTTTTGAGTGCCTATTACTATGCGACAGGACAACTTACGAAGTCACTGGAAGAACTTGAGTTGAACTTGGGTACGACTGATCAGTCGGCTCTAGGAAAGAAGATGGAAGCGAACAAGTATATTTCCGCACTCACGAATGCTATTTACATTGCTGATAAAGTTGGTGACCACAGAAAATCGACACAATACTTGAACGAATTGAAGAAATTCGGTTCTACATTATCCGCGAACGAAGATTTAGCAATCAAACTTTTCTCAAGTGTGAGTAGCATAGAACTAAGCCTTCATCTGCGTAAAGGCGATTTTCAAACTGCGACCAATTCAGTAGAGAAAATTGAATCTGAATTGGAACATTACGATGAAAAAATTGTTCCAATCAGAAGAGCATTTCTCGAATTTAAAATTGCAGTTGTAAATATTGGAACTGGAAACTATTCGGAAGCCTTGAAATGGATCAATCGGATACTGAATGATTCTAACCTGGATAAGACAGAAGACATTATAGGCTTTACGCAACTTTTAGAGTTACTCGTTCACATAGAATTGAATCACAATAATTTGTTGCCTTACTCGTTAAAGAATACACAGCGTTTCTTCAAGACACGAAATCGAATGTATGGCTTTGAAAAAGTCTTACTTCAGTTTATCAGTAAACTAATTAAATGTGAAGATCATTTCGACCGCCAAAATTTATGGGAAGAAATGTACAAGGAACTCGCAAAAATTACGAATGACGATGTGTTCGAAAGCGTAGCATTAGATTACTTTGACTTTGAATCTTGGGCTGAATCGAAATTAAAAAGAAAGGCCTTTGACGCAATCGTAAGAGAAAAGTATAAACGCCGCATGAATGTAGCATAGAAGAACTTAAAATAATACAAGCTAAGAATGAAGACGTACAAGGATTCGCAAATACCACTGGCGTCTTCTAATCTTGGTTTGAACTCAGTTTTAAGTTATTCTCCGAAATGATCCCAACCTTGGGCACGTAGTTCAATTGCCGAACCATTTTTATCAACGAGATAAGCACCTTCCGAAGCATCTGTAATATGTCCGATTGCCGTCATGTGAGGATTCCCTTTGATCTTGTCCCAATCCGATTGTGTAATCGTAAACAACAATTCATAATCTTCGCCTCCATTCAATGCGCACGTCGCTGGATCTAAATTAAACTCGATCGCAGTCAATGATGTTTCAGTATCAATTGGAATTTTTTCGTCGTAAACACGGCATCCTACTTTACTTGATTTACACAAGTGAAGTACTTCCGAAGCCAGTCCGTCTGAAATATCAATCATTGCTGTAGGAACAACATCAAGTTCCTTCAAGAATCCAACAACATCTATRCGTGCTTCTGGTTTCAATTGTCGTTGAATGATRTAATCGTGTCCATCCAAATCTGGTTGRATATCTGGATTTGCCTGGAATACTTGTTTTTCACGCTCCAAAACTTGTAGTCCAACATAAGCTCCACCTAAATCGCCAGATGCAATCAATAAATCATGCTCTTTTGCTCCAGTGCGATATGAAATTTTAGCTGTTTCCGCACGACCAATTGCTGTTATGCTCAAAGTCAATCCTGAATATGAAGCTGTCGTGTCTCCACCAACCAAATCCACACCGTATGCTTCACAAGCAAGGTGAATTCCTTCGTACAGTTCTTCTAGTGCCTCAACTGGAAACTTGCTTGAAACGGCCATTGAAACGGTGATTTGTTCCGCTTTTCCATTCATAGCACAGATATCAGAGACATTTACAGCAACAGCTTTGTATCCGAGATGCTTCAARGGCATGTACATGAGGTTGAAGTGGACTCCTTCGATTAAGAAATCTGTWGAAATCAACATGCTTTCCGTWTCGGAAATTGAAATCACTGCAGCGTCATCGCCAACCCCCAAGGTCGTCGTGCTCTGTTTTGATTCAAATTTTTTCGTGAGATGATCAATTAATCCGAATTCTCCCAATCGATCCAATTCTGTTCGTTTCTCGTCCATGAGCTAAAGTTTCGGCAAAGGTAAGCAATCGTTTTTGGATTTTTTCAGTACGATGCACTTGGATTGAAGGTTAATTTCGAATAACTTCCAACTATTCCAACTATTCCAACTATTCCAACTATTCCAACTATTCCAACTATTCCAACTATTCCAACTATTCCAACTATTCCAACTATTCCAACTATTCCAACCAATCCAACCAATCCAAAAATCTAACGATCCAACTAATCCAAAAAACCAACCTCCTAACAACGTCATCGGACACTCTGAGAATCCGAAGGCGAAGCCGTATCTGATAATCCATTTCACTATCTTTGAAAAAAATCAAGGAATGAAATTGCATTACCGCGAACTAGGAGAGGGAAGACCAATGATAATTCTACATGGATTGTTCGGGTATTCTGACAATTGGCAAACGCATGCGAATAAATTGGCTGAATATTACCGTGTGATTCTAGTGGATCTCCGTAATCATGGTCATACAGAATGGAGTGATGAGTTTTCGTATGATCTCATGGCGGAAGATGTGTTTGAGCTTGTACAAGAGCTGGAATTGGAGGATATCATTCTTCTTGGTCATTCAATGGGTGGAAAAGTCGCGATGCGGTTTGCGCAACAACACGAAGATGATCTACTTGATAAAATGATCATTGTAGACATGGGAATGAAGTCCTATCCAATGCACCACGAACATATTTTGGCTGGGATTCATGCTGTTCAAGTGGACTCAATTAAAGCGCGTCGTGAAGCTGAAGAACAAATGAAGGTGCACATCGATTCAGAAGGGATTTTGCAATTTTTGCTGAAGAATCTTTACTGGAAAGAGAAGGGCAAATTAGCTTGGAGAATGAATACGGCAGTTTTGGAACGGGAAATGCCTGAAATATTAAGTGCTATACCTGAGGGCGAGGTATTCACTCCTACATTATTCGTTCGCGGTGAATTATCAAATTACATTCTCGATGAAGACTTCGAAAGCATTGAAAATCAGTTTTTGGATTCGGAATTTGCAACAATCAGTGGAGCGGGACATTGGGTTCACGCTGAAGCTCCAAGTGAATTTATAGAAACTATTTTATCCTTTTGTTTGCGTTAGAACGTAACATCAAGCACTTCGGTGCGTTTCTTGTATAACGGGTTTTATGAATTAGAACAAATATGAAACAACTCATTCTTTTTTCGATTTTAGTTTGTTCCTTTTTCTCATTAGGACAGGTGAAATTCAATATTACAAAGCATGATTTCGGTGATCTTGAGCCTTATTCTGCGCGTTATGTTGATCTCAAGTTAAGTAATACAGGACAGAAGCAAGAGTGGTTGTTGAGGGTTAAGAAGACAGTAGAAGTTTCTTATATCGTTTCAAAGCAAATTATCGATAAAGATAGTTCGATCATTATTCGTTTGCATGTCAACCCAACAAAGAAGGGAAGGTTCAATTATAGTGTGGATGTTTTTACGAGTGATCGCGCAGAACCAGTGAAAGTTAAATTGACCGGGAATTTATCCGAATCACCGCAGAATGGATCGAACATGCTGACGCAATGTCCCACTTTTTCTGATCGAGCTGGAGGAAGGAATCCAAATCAGTTTGACTTAACGGTTGTCACAATTGATGAGGAATCAAAAGAACCATTGAGTCGATCGAATGTGACGTTGATTCAAAATGGAGAAGCTGTTTGGGTTAAATCGACAGATAAGAAAGGCAAAATTGTAAAAGATGCAACGCTCGGTTTGAGCTATTTCTATGCAACACATGAAGGATATTATCCTGCTGAGTTGGGGGCATATATCAATTTCAAGCGAAATTATATTGTGGTAGAATTGGAGAAAGACAAAACGATTATCGAACCTGATCCTTTCCCAACAGATATTGCCGTAGTTGAACCGCCTGAGGAGGAAATCATCATAGAGATAGAAGAACCGAAAGAAGTAGAAACACATTTAGAAGAAGAATTAGCAATTCCTGAGGATACGCCCATTAATGTAGAAGCACCTCCAGCTTTCAATGAACTCGATCCTGAAGATTTTACCGACGCCAACTTTAAGCCAATCAACGTGGTATTCGTTCTCGATGTTTCATCTTCAATGAGTGGTGCGGATAAAATGGAGTTGATGAAGTATTCCTTGTATCAATTAATAGACATGCTGCGTCCACAAGATAAAATTGGGATCGTAACGTATTCTTCAAAAACACGCGTATTATTGAAGTCTACAACTGGAGAAAACAAAGATGAGATCAAGGAAATTGTCCGAAAACTTCGCCCTGGCGGATATACATCGGGTGGAGCAGGGATTAAGTCGGGATACAAATTGGTCAGTCGAGCAACTATTGATGATGGGGTAAATCATGTAATCGTAATTACCGATGGAGCCTTCAACCGAAACTCAGGTGATTACAAGAAGTATGTTCGTAAGTATAAACGAAGGGGAATTAATCTTTCTGTCGTTGGAATCAAGAACAAGGAAAAAGACGAAGTTGAAATGAGAGATGCAGCCAAATTAGGAGGGGGATCTTACATTCCTATTTTTAAATTGGTGGATGCTCAGAACAACCTCAAGCAACAAATACGTGCCCTGACCTTTAAACACAGTGTGGAGTAGATCACTAATAATCATAAAGTTTGCTCGTTTTCAAGACGTTCGATATCTTTAGCGACTAATTGGCTCTTGTTGGTCAATCAAAAGTTGAAGATATGAAACGAATGATTTCCCGAAGTTTAATGCTTGTACTAACAATGACGGTGCTTTTTGCTTGCAAGAAAGTGGAGGACATTAAATTCAATATAGCGTACGAAACGACCTTCATTATTCAAAATGGAATTGGTATTAGTACTCCAGTAAGTATTCTCATGTCCGATCTTGCAACAAATTCTGAATCTGAGTTTGACACAAATAATACGAGGAAGGAAAACGTCGAAGAAATCGGCTTGGTAACGTTGAATCTGGAGATTCTTTCGCCTTCTGGGGATGAATTTGATTTTCTTGAGGACATTGAGTTGTTCATCTCAGCAGATGGCGTAAATGAAACGTTACTCGCCTACGTATACAACATGAACAATTCAGTTGGCACTACAGTTGCTTTAACCTGCGCACCAAGTGATTTTAAAGAATTCATTGAACAAGATAAGTTTACTTTACGCGCTCGAATAGTTTCAGACGAATTCATCTCTAGCGATGTTGAAATAAAAATTACGAGTACTTTTTTAGTTGACGCGGAGTTGATTGATTAGATGTGTCTTACTAATCATTAACTTTTCCTTAGGAAGATTATTCCTCCCCCTATCTTTATCAAGAATGAATTATTTTGTCAAATAAACTTGACATTTTGAATTTTGCATCTATCTTTGTGTCAAGTAAGCTTTACTTAATGTAAAACAAACAAGACTATGAAAGATACAATTGGAAACAAGCAAGTAATACGGGCCACTAAGATTTTGGCTGTTTGGACATTTTTATGGGTGGGCTCAATGGCATTGGGAACTTTTGGACCGAAGTTCATCTGGAACGAAAATACTACGTTGACAATAATAGGTGTAATTATTAATGCCATATTTGGAGCCGGAATGATCTTTGCGAACATACGACACTTGAATTCACTCGATGAACTTCAACGAAAAATCCAAGTGGAGGCAATGGGAGTTGCTCTGGGTGTTGGCGTAGTTGGTGGATTGACTTATTCTATGCTTGATACTACGAACTTGATGGAGGGTGATGCAGAAATCTCGATTGTGGTTATTTTAATCTCGATTACTTACGCAATTACACTTGCGATAGGCCAAATTAGATACAAATGAAAAATAGATTAAAGGTATTGCGTGCGGAGTATGATATGACACAGGCGGATCTTGCTAATCGACTAGATGTTTCACGCCAAACAGTTAATGCAATTGAAAAGGGGAAGTTTGATCCAAGTTTACCTTTAGCTTTTAAAATATCTAATTTATTCAAATTGCCAATTGAAAAAATCTTTGAAGAGGAGATGCTTTAGTACAAATGAACTAGTTTGCGTCAAGCTTATTTTGATCCATGACTGTCATGATTTCCTCCCAACGTTGATCTGAGCGCAGTGAATTCATTAATTCATCTTCTTCGAAAGTCGCTCGGCCTTCCCATTTAAACTTAGTTGCAAGCAACTCCAATTGATCGAATGCTGCATTGTGTTTTTTCACCTGAGCAAATGCCACAACTGCTAATATACGATCAAGGTGCGTGGCTTTAATGATGTCCAATTTAAAGGCTTTTGCGAACTGTTTTGCTGCTTGTTTGTAATTTTTCTCATCCGAAAATTGACGAGCAGACTGGATCAGCGTTTTATAAGAAATGTAATCATCACTCAAGCGATTTGCATTATTGGTCATCATTTCAAAGTAGTAGTCATAGTCATCTTTTGGGTAATAGGAAGTGTCGCTTTCTAAAATTGTCAATCCAGTTTGATAGCTCTTTTTTGCGGCGCTAAATTCCCCCATTTCTTCCAATATCTCTCCTTTGGAATCGTGTAAGTTTGGATCTTCTGGAAATTGTTTAATTCCTTCGTTGAACGCCATAATCGATTGATCATAGTGGCCAAAGTAGGAAAGTGCATACCCGAAGTTATTGAAGTCGTCACTTGAAGGCTGAATCTTTTCTCCAGCAAAAAGAGATAGGTTTGAATAGAACACTTCAATTTTCTCGAGGAATGTTCCAGGTGTTTTAGCATATTCTTCAAGTAGATCATCACTTAATTTCCAGTTCTTTGAGAAGGATAAATAGGCATAGTTGAATGTTGGAAGAAACGAGCTCATGTGTCCATCACCATCTAACCAGCTACATTCCCAGTTTGTTGATGTTGGAACAAGACTAGTGTGAATGCTATCTAATTTTTGAAGACTTCTTCGGAACGAGCTCTCCATGCTTCCTTGGTCGCCAGCCGAAGCATAAATGAAAGTCGGGCTTCCTGGTTGATTTTCAAAGAACGCTTGCCCTGATTCAACTATTTGTTCGTCATCGTAATTCAGGTTTGGGCTCACGGCAATAATACCTGAGAAAATGGATTCGTCCTTGAAGATATCTTGCATGACGTACGTTCCTCCAAGTGAATGCCCAATTCCTAAACGATAGGCATTTGTATGAAAATTTGCCTCGATGTATGGAATGATTTCATCACGTAAGCTTGCTGTGAGAACTTCTGCGTTGCCGCAATTTCCTCGCCACCCATCAAATGTTTCTTGGTTATTCCATTTCGGGGTGAATTCTAAAGAACGATTTTCTGTATGAATGCTCACGACAATCATTGGAACACCTTCGCCAATTTGTGAATAGTAATCGACCACGGAATGGACAAGTGAAAAATACGGATTGAATTGTCCATCGAATAAATATGCAACTACATATTTTACGGTAGAATCGGATTCAGAATATCCCGTTGGAAGCGCTATCGAAATTTTGCGTTCAACATCAAAGGCTTCTGATTTAAAGGTATGTTCAAGAAGAGTAGGGCGATCGTTTTGTGCGTGAGCGGAGAAGGATAGAACAATCAGGAGAACTAGGTAGAATTTCATGAGAATAAGTTAATTTTTTGAGTAACGGCTGGACTTGCTATGGTTACAATCAAAGATAGTAATTAGTATAAAAAAGGATTAATTTATCTCAAAGCGAGCTCCAGCAAGTACTTCAATTAATTCATGGAATTGAGAATTGATAAATACGGGCATTTGGTGAATATCCGAACCTTCTGTAATTCCATTTGTTTCAAGCCAAATAACGTGATTTTTTAAGATAGTCTTCAAGCGAGCGTCTACACCTATATTTTTAGTGTCTATGTAGAATAGATCCTCTTCATCATGGTGAATCATGCTATTGATGAGGCTAAATGCAGCCGACATTCCTGCGATCGCATTTGTTCTTCTACGTTTACTTTCGTCTTCAGTAATGAATATTTGCTCCTGTATAATAAGCAGCTCCATCACCGAAGCCATTTTAAATTTATTAATCTTCTCCTCAACAGATGGTTTAATATGCTTGTAGCATAAATAGAAATACGTTAAGGAAATTTTTTCGCTCGCTTTGTCAATATAGGTGACTTTTGTACCAAATTCGCTCTCCAATAATTGAACGAGATAATCCAATAATTCATGGATGTGTTTTTGACGTTCGTCGGCAAGTTTCTGAATGAATTCAGCGCGACTTTCTTCGGGAATATTATTTAAAATACGTAGCTCCTCGTCAATCGAGAGTAAGTGGTTACGATGCTGCATTCAGTAAAAATCAATAATTTTCTGGATCAATCGTATAGGCTAGTAACAAGGTCAAAAGCGGCTTTTGTTGATTTTTGGTCGAACAATTGAACATCCGAAGCATCAATTTCGTGATTTTCGTATTTCACGTCATTTTTCTCACAGTAGTCTACATCAATATCCACTACAGTTGTGCGCATCACACGTTGTGCAAATTCTAGCGGAGTTTCATTTTGTTGATTACTCGACATATTCAGTTATTAAATTCGATCAAACCATTCGGGATGATTATTCCATTTAGAGTTACTAATGTACAAAATATCCTCTAGAATCGTACCAAACAGTCACCCTACAATCCAATGGTGAGCATAAAGTTAACGCTTCTTAACGTGTTGTTGTACAGGGGGCTGTGCTTTTTTTTACGAAAGAGACGTAGAAAGGTTCGTTTCTTACACCATCGTCTTTGAAAAGAACACACGCTTTGGATCGATTTGCGCTTCTAAAACAGTCAGGAACTCTTCTCGATCTTCCTCCTGAATACAATCCGTAGGAAAAGATAATTGCAAGCCCTTGATGTAATCAAAGTACGTCGTTTGTTGATGTGCACTGATTTTGCGAAGTCCTGTGAAATACAACAAGGTTACTTCTCGGTCAGCAACAATCACTGCTTTCGAAGAAATTCCAACGCGATAACGTCCATTTCTACCAGCAATAGCGAAAATAATACTGTCCAAAGACCCAATCAAAAACGCAATTCCTGGGGCTAAAGCAGTTTCACAGACTTCGTGAAGTGCAATTCCAACAAATGTCATCACCAAAGCTTCCAATAACAAGTAAACTCTCACCCGTGATTTTCGCCCACGACTTACCTCTGCGTTCCATTTGAATTTCTTCACTTGATTCACAATGCGCATTCCCATCCAACGACGAACAGAACGGCGAATAATAATRATCAAGATGATCATTCCAAGCCCTAAAAAGACGTAGTCTTTGTACGGCATGTTGTTCCCCGATATTTTGAAGATTTCAATAGGAAGATCAAAACCCACGAAAATTGTAAGTGCCATCGTTGGAATCAACATAAGGCCGAGAAGAATATTGATAGATTTATTCATTTGGAATTAACTTCATTTTCGCTCGAAGCGAAAGTACTTTATCCTGAACACGCTGTACTTTCTTTTCAACGTCTTTTTTCAGTGCATCGGCTCCTTTGCTGTTTGCAAAGAATCCTAAATTGTTTTCTAAAAGATGAATTTCCTTTTGGAGCTTATCGATTTCCTTACGAAGATCCAATTTCATATCGCTCAATAAGCGYGACGAATTAGGACTGGCTTTTAAGGTCTCAAGTTTTGCTTCAAACATGATTTTGTCCTTTTCGGCACCTTCCATTTTCAGTTTACCATAGTGCTCATCCATCGCCGACTTAAAGGCTTTGTAAGTTGCATCTTTGGCTTTCATTGGAACTTTACCAATAGCATTGAACTCAGCTGAAAAAGTTTTCAATTCTGCCAAGGCCGTTGRTTTCTCTTCAGGAACGTTGTACGCTACCAATTTTTCTAACAAGGCATTTTTCAATGTCAAGTTTCCTGCCAATTCTTCATCTTGAGCTGCAAAATGCTGCTCTCTAGCATTAAAGAAGCCATCGCATGCAGTACGGAAATTCTTCCACAATTTTTGCTCATTTCTTCTCCCAGCATGACCGAGTGTTTTCCATTCTTTCTGTAATTGAACCAACTGATTTGCTGTCTCTTTCCAGTTTGTAGAAGTCTTTAATGCATTCGCGCGATCAATCAAGACTTGCTTTTTTGCCGCAACTCCATCGAACTCACTGTTCAGTGTATCGTAGAACGCTTTTTTCGCATCAAAGAAAACATCACATTCCTTTCTGAATTCTTTCCAGATAATTTCGTTTTCTTTACGTGGTCCAGCGCCAACGCCTTTCCATGCTTTTTGAACAGCTAGAATTTCAGATGTGCGGTCTTCCCAGACTTTACGGTCAGTAAGCGTTTCCAATTCTTGAGTATGAACTTTCACTTCAGCAATTAACACCTGCTTTTGCTCCATGTTCACACGCTGCTCCTCACGACGATCTTCGTAGTGGCGGTTGATGCGGTTGTACAATGAACGAACTTCTGTCCAATATGCTTCCTTCACCTTTTCCCATTCCTCATTTGGAACAGGGCCGATTTCATCCCATTCATTTTGAATGCGCTTCAATCCAGTTTCAGCTTCCTTAAGAGATTCTTCCTTCTGAAGTGCTTTCAACTCTTCAATGAGTTCAATTTTCTTCTGATGATTTCTGTGGAAATCGTGATCCTTAAGTTGCTTGTAAATATTGATGTTGTAGAAGAAGTCTTCCAACAACTTAGAATAATCTTTTTGAATGTCTGCGCGATCATCACGCGGAATATCACCGATTTCAGTCCATTTATCCTGAATTTCCTTGAAAGCCGCAAACGCTGCTCCAATGTTTTCTTCAGAAGTAACTACTTTTTGCAAACGAGCAATCAATTCTTTCTTTTGACGAAGGTTTTCTGTGAGAATAGCATTTTTAGCATCTACAGCTTCTTTCCGTCGAACTTTAAATGCATCGAAAAGAGTGTAAAATGCTTCTTTACCGAAATCCGTTTCTGGCTCCGCGATTTTTGGAATATCTTGAGGTTGGGCATCTTCTCCCGCCTCTCCTTCTATTCCTTCTACTTCTACTTTTTCTTCTTCAAGCTGAGAAACTTGAAATTTGCGTTCTTCCTCCAACACGTAGTCGTCGAATTTACCGCGTAACTCATTTACTTCTCGGCTTACAGTTAACACATCTTCGTGTCCTGACAATTCCTCTAATTTTGCAATGAAATCCATGTTTTCTAAATTCAATTTTTTAGCTGATCACTGGTGTGATTTCAAAATTCGCCAATGAAACGAATTCTGCGATGCGTGCATCTAAATCTGCAGGAGTGATGTTTTCAAGTTGTTCTGTTCCGAATTTTTCTACGCAATATGAAGCCAATGCTGATCCGTGAATCATTGCGCGCTTCATGTTTTCAAATGAATGATCATCTGTGCTAGAAATGTATCCCATAAATCCTCCAGCGAACGTGTCTCCAGCTCCTGTTGGATCAAATACTTCTTCCAATGGTAAAGCAGGTGAATAGAAAATTTTCTCTCCGTGGAACAATAACGCTCCGTGTTCACCTTTTTTGATGATGAGGTATTTTGGTCCCATTGCGCGAATTACTTTTGATGCTTTCACCAATGAGTATTCTCCTGAAAGTTGACGTGCTTCTTCATCATTGATGATCAACAAATCAACCATAGAGATTGTTTCTTTCAAATCATCCATCGCGATGTCCATCCAGAAATTCATCGTATCCATTGCGATCAATTTTGGTCGCTCAGTTAAACGCTCAATGACCATTTTTTGAACTTGTGGAGACAAGTTTCCAAGCATCACATATTCAACTCCTTGGTAAGAAGCAGGAATAATTGGATCGAAGTGTTCCAACACGTTCAATTCTGTGATTAAAGTATCGCGTGAGTTCATATCGTTGTGATATTTCCCCGACCAGAAGAATGATTTCTCACCCTCTTTGATTTGTAAACCTTCTAAATCAACCCCAAGAGAAGTCAATTGATCAAGCATCGCTTGTGGGAAGTCATCTCCAACAACCGCAACGATTTTTTGATCTTTATTGTAAAATGAAGCTGCTAAGGCAATATACGTCGCTGCACCTCCAATAATTTTGTCTGTTTTTCCAAATGGTGTTTCAATTGCGTCGAATGCAACAGAACCAACTGTTAATAAACTCATGTGTCTTTTTTAATATTGCCCCAAAGATATTAAAAACCTAAATAGATATAAGCCGAACCGGCAAGTATTCGACCCTAGTTTTTAATTCTAGCGCACATTTAATCCCGAAAAGCAATTTATTGAGAGAATTTAACAATGAAATGCGTTAAAAACAGTAACAAAAGCCCACAGAAATGCGTTAATAAGTAAAGGACGTCGCAACYTTTCGCGTATGCTAAGCTCCTAACTTTGTGATATGTGGAAAAATAGACTTCTTCGCTTTGGTAAATGGTTCTTCGGAATCACGTTAAGTCTGGTCCTAATAATTTCACTTATTCTCTATGTTTTTAAGGATGAAATTTGCGGCGCGGTCATTGAAAAGATGAACGCTTATCTCAAAACAGAAGTACAAGTTGCCCAAGTTGATTTGACTTTCTGGAGCACTTTTCCAAATTTATCAGTTGATTTCAATCATGTGTTTATTCAAGATCCATACGAAGGTTCGACCAAAAGTGATACACTGTTTGCGAGTGAACAAGTACGGCTGAAATTCAATCCATTCGATATTTGGAGAGAAAATTACACCCTAAAGTCTGTTGAAGTAAGTACTGGAACTTTGCAATTGAAGGTGAATGCAGAAGGTCTGGAAAATTACGATATCGTCAAGAAGCAAGAAGAAACGGAAGATAAAGCTTCGGTGGATCTTAATTTGGAAGCGATCGAATTAGAAAATTTCCGAGTTTCTTATGACAATCTCGCAACGGATCAGTTGTATAGAACGCATTTGAAAGACATGACGCTTTCAGGTGCTCTGAGTGAATCTGTTTTCTCTACTACGGCCACAGCAAATCTGAAAATTCTGGAGGCGCGGAGTGGAAAAGTTACCTTGCTTCGGAATCAGCTTGCGAGACTATCAATTAAAGTCAATGTGAACAGTGATTCGAGTACAGTGGAAATTCCTCCGTCAACGATTTTTATTTCTGAATTGCCCTTTTCATTCAATGGGAACGTTGATAGCTTAGGATATAAATTCAACGTGAAAGGAAAGAATATCGCAATTGCAGATGCCGCATCTCGTTTTTCTGTCGAACAATCTGCCCAAGTGAAAAAACTTGATGGGAGTGGCTATTTGCTGTTCGATCTGAATGTAGAAGGGGAAAATGACAATAATTCACCCGCAAGGATTCAATGTAAGTTTGGAGTTGATAATGGTTTCATTAAGGATCCAGTATCCAAATTATCCTTACAAAAGCTTCATCTCGACGGAGAATATTCAAATGTTGGAGGAAAGAAAAAAGAATTTTTGGCCTTACGAAATGTTTCATTTACGACGAAGGGCGGCCCTTTTGCAGGATCACTTCGTCTTACGAAATTTGATGCGCCGCGTTTGGAAGGAAATGCGGATGGCTTGATCGATTTGGGTATTCTTCATGCCATTTTTCATATTCCGGTTGTTGAGAAAATGAATGGTTCTATGAAAATCCATTCTGATTTTATTGTCAATGGAATCCCCAAGGAAGATGAATCAATGGATTACAATATCCAAAAGTGTGAGGGCGAGGTCGATTTACTGGATGTGAATGTAAAACTGGAAGACGATCAACGGAATTTCTCTGATGTAAATGGTCGTGTTTACCTTCGAAACAATGAAGCGGGTTTACAAGACATCTCCTTAAAACTGGGTAGGTCTGATTTTGAGGTGAATGGAGTGTTCAAGAATATTATCAATTATTTCAAAGGATCGGGAAACCTTATTGCTGATGTCGATATCCACAGTAAACGGATTAGTATTGCCGATTTGGGCAGTTCATCGAAAGCTGAGAAGGAAGAAATGCAGCGGGAATTCGTGCTTCCGAATAACATTGAAGGGAAGGCGTTTCTAGATGTTGGAAGAATGGATTACGAAGCACATGTTTTTTCTAAGTTGAAGGGGAATATGACGATTCGTAAGCGGGTCATTAACTTTCCGCGGATTTCGGTTACGAATGGCGGGGCAGATATTCGAGGATCTATTAATATTGAAGAGCGAACACCTGAATATTTCTACTTAAAAAGTAATCTAGCAGCAAAAAACATGCGTTTCAAACCCTTGTTTGATGAGTGGAATAATTTCAAACAGGATGTCATCAAAAGCTCCAATATTGATGGTGTGGCGCAGGTAACATTGAATTTTAATGCACCATTTGATCTGCGAACTGGAATTATTTCATCTGCGATTCAAGCAACGATTGGTTTGCAAATAGACAATGGAAGGTTGAAAAACGTGTCGGCATTCAAGTCGATTACCGAAAGTTTGAGGACGTCCAGTGCGAAAATGGTGATTGGAAAGAATAACATTAATTCCTTTGAAAAGAAACTGCTCGATTTGCGTTTTGATCAACTCACGAATACTTTGATTATTAAAAATGGGATCATCACGATTCCACAGATGTCAATTTCATCCTCAGCCCTGGATATTGAAGTTTCAGGTCAACATACCTTCGACAATAAAATTGATTACCGATTCGGATTCCGCTTGCGTGATATCAAAGAGAAGAAAACGAGTGAATTCGGGGAAATCATTGATGATGGAACTGGAATGCGTGTCTATGTTCGGATGTATGGAACAATGGACGATCCAATTGTGGAATGGGATAAGGCATCAAGAAAGGAACAAGCCAAACAGAATCGTGCGGAAGAGAAGGCTACAGTTCGCTCGATGTTCAAATCAGAGTTTGGAATGTTTAGAAGCGATTCAACCGTGCAAGAATATATTCCGAATAAGGTTCCGAAGGAAGAATTGTTCATTGAATTTGATACGAAGAAAGATACRGTCAACGAGTTTTTCGATGATAACGAACCTTTGATCAAGCGCAAAAAGAAAGACCGACCTCTTTTGAGAAAATGGGAATTGGAGAAGAAGAAAGCTGAAGAGAATGTAGAGTTTGATTTTGGCTTTGAATGATTCCGCTTCGCGGTTGGATTTTTGGATGCTTCGCATTAGACAATTGAATTTTGTAGTTTCCAACTAATCCAACTAATCCAACTAATCCAACTAATCCAACTAATCCAACTAATCCAACTAATCTAAGCGCATCGCGCTCCAATCATCTACTTCACCGTACTCGGGCAAACAAAATCAGTCAACTCCATCTTGGTCCCGTCAAATGATCGATATCCTTCTGTGATGTTTGTCAATTGATCGTACCCATTCTGCATCAATATAGAAATCGCGATTACACTTCGATAACCACCAGCACAATGAATATGATAAGGAGTTCCCTTTTCTAATTCGTTCAAACGTTCATTAATGAAATCCAAGGGATAGTGTTTCGCATCTGCAACGTGTTCAGCTGAAAATTCACCTGGTTTACGGACATCTACCACATTCACGTCTTTGTAAATTCCTTCGAATTCTTTCACGGAAATTGTTTCGATTGTCTTCAGTTTACCTTCAAAAGTTTCAATTCCACCCTTTAAGTAACCGATTGTATGATCGTAGCCAACTCGCGCTAGACGCATTACTGCCTCTTCCTCTTGTCCTTCTGGTGCAACAAGAACAATCGCTTGTTTGATATCCTCGATAAGTGCTCCAACCCACATCGAGAAGGTTCCATTCAATCCAATGAACATTGAATCAGGAATGAATCCCTTCATGAAATCTTCTTGGTGACGAACGTCTAAGATCAACGCGCCATTTTGAACAGCTTCGTTGAATTCTGTAGTACTTAATGCCTGATTTCCACGAGAAATTACTTCGTCGATTGTTTCGTAACCCATTTTATTCATCATCGCATTCTTTGGGAAATAGCTCGGAGGAGGCTGAATTCCTTCGGTTAATTCTTTGATGAATTCATCACGAGTCATGGTCGCACGAAGTGCATAATTAGTTTCTTTTTGATCACCAAGTCGTCCAACTGTTTCCGTACTCATGTTTTTCCCACAAGAAGATCCTGCCCCATGTGCTGGATAAACAACCAAGTCATCTGGTAATGGCATGATTCGATTGCGCAATGAATCAAATAACATTCCTGCTAAATCCTCCCGTGTTAAATCACTTTTGATGGCCAAATCTGGTCGACCCACATCTCCAAGGAAAAGTGTGTCTCCAGTAAATATTGCGTGCTCTTTGCCGTTTTCATCAATTAATAAGTAAGTGACAGATTCGAGAGTATGTCCAGGCGTGTGAATTACTTTAATCGTTACATCGCCAACCTTAAATTCTTGGTTGTCTTCAGCAATAATACAGTCAAACGCTGGACTCGCAGTTGGTCCAAAAACGATTGGTGCACCTGTTTTTTTTGATAAATCTACGTGTCCAGAAACGAAATCGGCATGAAAATGTGTTTCAAAAATATACTTGATCGTTCCTCCTGCTGCTTCTGCCATTTCCAAATATGGCACAGTTTCTCTCAATGGATCAATGATTGCTACTTCTCCATTACTTTCAATATAGTATGCTGCTTCCGCAAGGCATTTCGTATAAATTTGTTCGATCTTCATAATTTAATCTCTTGTGACACTGCAAATATCGGCAAAATATCTTGGTCGAAATGTGACTAAGATCACTTATCTTGAGAAGGATATTTGCGAATTCGTATTATTGTTTAATTCGAAAAAAGGTGCTAATGCTTGATGTTCAAACATAAACAGATGGATCGATCGCTAACTTAAAAAACGATGATTCATTTACGTGGGAAGTAAGCTTGTAAAGATTGGGGTCGTTAAAGATACTACGTTCTAGGGGTTCCGAAAGACTAGTGAACCAGTAAGGTCGATATAAGATCGATGAAGTTTGGTAATTGAATTCCAGAAGAAGATGAGACATTGATTGGGTTAATGTCTTTTTTCTCACATGAAGTAGCATGATCGCATTCTGAAATTTCATCAACTTCAGCAGTGATTGTTTCAGTAGACATTTTACCCAAAGAAAATTGACCGTCATTTAATTTCTTGATCAGTTCAGCGATTTCATCAGCAGAAATCTTGTCCTTGTCAAATTCGATCATTGCCGAACTTGTCTCGTCCATACCTTGAAAGTCGAATGAACAACGCGATACTGCTCCTGTATTTAACAGTTCCTTGCGAATTGAACCTCCGCAACCCATCACGCAAGTCATTCCATCAATTTCAGTTGTCATCTTACGATTTGGTGTAACTGCCACTAAATCATTTTCTTCGATAGTCTGAGGCAACTTACTTTCTTCAGATTTAGAAACCTGATCAGTAGATGTTGAGCATGAAACAAGAAGAGAAACGAGGACACCAGTAAAAAGGAACTTTTTCATATTTGCGGTCTTGAAGCACAAAAGTACGGCAAAATGAGACTCCGTAGTATGAAAAAACTGTTAAAAAATCACTCCATTTGGCCTCTTTTGACCCGATTTCGAGTTTTCAGACATCCAATTTTGATAAATATCCTTAAATCGGTGCGGAGTATACCAATGACGGGTTAATTTTACACTTTAATCGTGAAATGAAAGAATTAAAGCCATACCATGTCTTGTTTTTTGTTTTAGGCGTCATGCTTGTTCTCTCTCCTGTAGTTTATTTTATGCCAGAGGAAGGGGTCAATATTGGCGGAGCAACGATTAATTTCATGACGAAAGATGATTTTCTTCATCCGAAAAAACAAGAGAATGCAGATGTTGACGATATTTTCTCGTCGATTGATACATCAATGAACGCTACAACTCCTCCAAAACCATTGATTAAACATCAGAACGGTTCAAATGGAAACATGGGAGCACCTGGTGGAGGAAGCTATGAAGTTGAAAGTGTGGTGGATTTACTCATGTCAGATGCTGGGAAGGAAAATCTTTATCGATTTTTTGAATCATTGAGCGGTGCCGCAAGTCGACAAGAAAGAATATCAATTCTGCATTATGGAGATTCTCAAATTGAGGGTGATCGAATTACAGGGTTTGTTCGTGAACGGATTCAGAATCAATTTGGAGGAAATGGACCTGGGATGATTCCTGCAACGAATGTGTACGATACCTACGCGTTTAATCAATCCTATTCTGAAAACTTTAAACGGTATACGTGTTTTGGCGGTGCTAGATTGAGTAATTCAAAGTACGGCGCAATGGCGTCTGCTTCGCGCTTCACTCCAGAATATAAGCTGGAAACAGAAAACACAATTGATTCACTCGAATTAACAGAGCAAACAGCTTGGATAGAAGTTGGACCGTCTAATCGTGCTCGATCACGTGCACGTTCTTTCAACAATGTGAAGATGCATTATAACAGTTGTATCGCACCAACAATGCTTCGGGTTTATCAAGATGGAAACATAATTCATGAGGACAGTTTGATTATGGACGGCGGACAGCATACTGTTCACTTGAGCTTTCCATCGACCCCAAGTAAGTTGAAGTTTGAATTCAAAGGGAAGATCAGTCCGAATGTATGTGCCTTTTCACTTGAGGGCGATTACGGTGTTCAAGTTTCCAATATTGGAATGCGTGGTTCTAGTGGAACAATTTGGGGAGCAATGAATCATGGAGTTCTCGCTACAATGTACCGCGAAGCAAACACAAAATTAGTGATCATGCAATTTGGAGGGAATTCTGTCCCAAGTTTTAAAGACAGTACTTCCGTTCGCAATTTCGCAAGCTATTTCAAGAGTCAGATCAACATGGTTAAACGACTGAATCCTGGTGCAATGGTCATTGTTATCGGGCCGAGCGATATGTCGAAATTGGATGAAGGAATATATAATACCTATCCGCTTTTACCGTATTGTGTCGATCGAATGATCGCAGCGACGAAAGAATCGGGTGGTGCATACTGGAACCTCTATGCAGGAATGGGCGGATACAATTCCATGCCAGCTTGGGTTGAAAAAGGAATGGCGGGCTCAGATTATATTCATTTTAGTGGAGCAGGCTCGAAATTCGCGGCGCAAATGTTTTACAATGCTATTATGGTTGAATACAACACATGGAAAGGAAATTAGTGCGTTACATCTTCAACATAGCTTTGTTCTGTTTGCCATTTTTGGCTAACTCGCAAGATTCCTTAACCGGTCTTGATACATATGATTTCCCTGATTTCAGAAACATGGATTCGTCCTACCAATCGACGTATCCATTTGTTCATTACGAAGTAAACAATTACAAATTCTATTCTGAGAGAAGTGCAAACTTTGAAACGCTCTATCGCAAGATCAATGAGATGATCAAAGCGAAGAATGGGAAATTGAACTTTTACCATATTGGGGGATCGCATTTGCAAGCCGATATCTATTCGCACGATGCACGGGAATTCCTAGAATCGAATTGGGAAGGATTGCAAGGTGAGCGAGGATGGGTATTTCCATTTGATCTTGCGAAAACAAACAACCCTTGGAATTACGAGTTTTCATCTCCAAATACGTGGAGAGCATATCGCAGTGTTGTACACAAACCATCCAAGTACAAAATAGATTATGGATTACTTGGTGCGTTGATTACGTGTGGAGATACTGCAATTACGATTAAATTCAAGCACGATAAAACCAATGTTGCATCGCCAATTAATCACGTTCGAATTTACCACAACATCGGCGAGTTTCCTTATTGGATGCATTTTGGTGCTGATGAATTGCTCGTTTGGAAAACAACGCACAACCCTGAGATCGGATACACGGATGTTTATCTCACCGATCCAGTCGATACATTGAACATTCAATTTCAGCCAATATCAAAACAAGCTCCTGAGTTGGAGATTTACGGTTTTATCATGATGAATGATCAGCCCGGGATTTCATATACGTCGATCGGAATTAACGGAGCGGGACTATACACTTACCTTGGAAATAAGCGTTTCGAGGAGCAGTTGAAATCGTATCCTCCTGATTTCTTTGCTTATTCTGTTGGAACGAATGATGGAAATACAACCTACGCGAGATTTAAACCAGAAGTTTACAAACGCAACCTAGAGAAGATGATGCAAATGGCTTTGAGAGCCAATCCTGATTGTGCTCTGTTGCTCACTGTTCCAAATGATTCCTATTACAAGCGTCGTTACTTGAATAAAAACATTGCACGTGAACGAACAGTGATCATTGAACTTGCTGAAGAATACAACATGGCTGTTTGGGATCTGTATGGTGTAATGGGCGAATTGGGATCAAGTAAAACATGGAAGAACAATAAATTGATGAGAAGTGATTTGGTTCATTTCACGCGTGATGGATATCATTTTAAAGGTGATTTGTACATTGACGCATTTTTGAAATATTTGGATCAAATGGAACTACGGGAAAGTGAAACATCAGAGAACGTAAATTAAGATGGATTGGTTCTACAACATATTTCCAATTGAAAGATTCACCGATATTTTCTCGACAGAAATCGGGTATGGAAACAAACTTGTTTTCACGGAATTTAACTTCTGGCTCTTCTTCATTTTGGTGTTGGTCATCTTCTCCTTCCTACGTAAAAACAAATTAGCGCGTAGTGTCTTTTTGACAATCGTCAGTCTCTATATTTACTTCAAAACGTCAGGACTATTTCTGCTCGTTCTTCTGATAAGTATCATCGTCAATTACTTCTTTGGACGAAGAATTTTTGCCGCTAGGAGTGATCTGCGGAGGAAGTGGATTATAGCCTTTTCCGCAATATTCAATCTATTAATACTAGGATACTTCAAATACGCGATCTTTTTCACCGAATCGTTCAATGAAGTTTTCCATACAAACTACGAATCAGTTAATCATTTTATACAGTATGGACAGGCGTGGGTAGGAGAAGAATGGTTCGCAAAACCTGCTCCATCTTTGGCTTCTCAATTCATACTTCCAGTTGGAGTTTCGTTCTTTACATTTCAGAATATTAGCTACACAGTTGATATCTATCGAAAGGAAATTACCCCCGTAAAGAACTTCTTTCATTACACATTTTTCGTTTCCTTCTTTCCACAATTGGTGATGGGGCCAATCGTTCGAGCACGTGATTTTATTCCTCAAATAAGTCAACCTTTCGTCTTAAAACGAGACGATTTCAGTTGGTCGATTATTCAAATTGTAAAAGGATTGGTGAAGAAAATTGTCATCGCTGATTTTTTGGTGGTGCACTTTATCAATCGAATTACTGAAGACCCAAGTGCGTATCCGGGGTTTGTTAGTGTGCTCGCAATGTGGGCATATTCCTTGCATATTTATGCCGATTTTTCTGGGTACACCGATATCGCAATTGGACTTTCCCGTTTGATGGGATTCGAGCTCAAAGAGAATTTCAATTCTCCCTACAAAGCAATTAATGTAGCTGATTTCTGGCGTCGTTGGCACAAATCATTGGGATCTTGGCTACGCGATTATCTTTACATCCCACTAGGAGGAAATAGGGGAGGAAGCATTGGTTCATACATCGCGATACTGATCATTTTTGTCTTCCTGATCTTCATCACAGGCTGGTATGATTTGCTCTATGTATATGCAGGATTGACTGTTTTGTATATAATTGGCTTATTCGTTTTCAAAGATTTCAAACGCTACGTTCACCGTGATTTGAACTTATTGATCACCATGGTTATCGGTGGATTATGGCACGGGGCGAGTGAGAATTTTGTGATCTGGGGAGCGATGAATGGTTGCGCATTGATCATCTATAAATATTGGAAACAGATCAGTCCGTACGAGAACAAATCGAATTTCTTTGTGCATTTCTGGAAGATTTTTATCACGTTTAACTTCATCACTTTCACGCGAATTTGGTTCAAGTTGGAGGATGACGGATTGCCGAATGTGATGCTCAACCAAATGTGGAATCACTTCAATCTTACATGGGAAACGTTCGTAACGATATTGACAACGTACCAAGCGGTTTTCTGGGTAATGCTCGGTGGATTCTTCATTCACTGGTTGCCGGAGAAGTTCAAGAAAATGTACGAGCGTTGGTTCACCAGAATGCCGCTTACTCTCCAAGCAATTTCAGTCGCGGTCATCATCGTGTTGATGTATCAAGCGATCTCAAGTGAGGCTCCGCCTTTTGTTTATTTAATGTTCTAATTTTGATTGTTATGCGAAGTTTTCTAGTGCTTTTTCTCCTTTTTTCTGGAGCGATCTTAATGTCTTGTGAAGAGACTGATACATCTCATCAAGAATTTCAAGAAGTTGACGTGCAAGATCAAGAGAAAGAACCGGAACAATCAGCAACTGAAGACGAAGATTTACTGGATGAAAATGCAGTTATGGCTTGGAAATCGTACCACAATCAGCGTTTCGATTTTTGTGTGGGTTATCCAACCAACTTCTTGAAGGAAATGGGCGAATCAGAGAACCAGGATGGAAATACCTTTTCCACAGCGAATGAATCGAGTGAAATGCGTGCTTCAGGAATGTACAATGCACTAGAACAATCCATCAGTGAGGCATTTGATTCTGCAACGGAAAATGGCGTCTACTACGACGAGGAAAGAGTTGTCACGTACAAGCAACAAAAGGGAAATTGGTTTGTCGTTTCAGGGAGGTACTACGAAAGCATTTTTTACGTTCGAACTGTTTTGGAAGGTGATAATTTTTACACGCTTTATTTCGAATATCATTCTTCCGAAGAAGAGAAATTCAAGGAAATCATTAAACATACGACTAGGGATTTCCCGGGGTGTTAGTTTCCGATAGTCCGATAGTCCGATAGTCCGATAGTCCGATAGTCCGATAGTCCGAAGAAAAGGATGCTAAGGGAAGTGTCACTTTACGGAAGAACTACGTCGTGTTTATTTTAAACAACACTACCTGTTATATGGTTTGCTAAAGATTTTCGCGACTTCAATAATCCCTCACCAAATTAAAATACCCCCTTCTTTAAGGTACGATCCCCCGCAAGAGGGATTGATTCAGTTTTTACTTTGCCGCAACTTTGTAGTGTATCATAAAACACACTACGATGAAAGAGAGTATTAAACAATTCCGAGTTATTGGAGCAACCGAAGTGGAGGAGGCAAAAAAACAGAATGTTAACCTCGAGCAAGATAAATACCTCGATAAGGTAAAGAAGTACATTCCAACTGAAGTCGTTCTGGCTTACGTATTTCTTCAACAAACGATTGAGAACAGTGCTGTGGAAACTGGTAGTTTTTGGACTAAGGATGCATTATTTGGTGTTATTTTCTTCATGTGCCTTATTGTAACACCAATTTACAAGTACATGCAGTCCAATGATGTAGATTATTCTAAACCAATTCGTCAATTGGTAATCTCCACACTAGCTTATATCGTTTGGGTATTCTATTTCGGAGATTGGTTTGAAGCAGTAATGGGAGATACATATTATAGCAAGACACTAGCGGCCATTGTAATGGTGTCATTCACCTTACTTGCACCAATCATCGAATTCGTGATTCCTGGAAAGAAACAAGATCCAATACCAACACCTAATAATTAAGCAGATGAAAAGAATTGCACTAACAATAGCGGCAACGATTATACTATTGCCATGCTGGGGACAAAATTTGAATGAAGTGGTGAATGATAGCTACCATTCTTCAAGTGAGAAAATTTACATAAGTAACGAATCAAAGACGATGTATTTTGGAAATAAGAATCGTCCTATGAAAGATTCATTACTCATTCAAACACCAAAGAACTACACACTATATCTTCAGGCGTACAATCCTCTATTGAAATCACATAATATAGAGAGTAAGATCATCAATGATGATTTGCAAGTAGCTCTTGAGAAGGCACTTTCTGAAATTTCCTCGAATTTGACTACGTTCTTTTCAGAGATGGAAAAACCCGATTCACAAGGAAATAAAATGTTTGCCTTTACAGATGAGACATGTGGGTGTCAATGTAATATGTTCACTGATAATTATGAGGAGTTCTTAGAAAAAGAAGAGGCGTTTAAAAAATATTTTGATGAGTTGTCTAAAAGAAAGTTCGTTGATAGGCTAGCCAAGCTGCCCTTTACCAGTCATTCGAGAACATTAGATAGTGTTTCAGCTATTTCAGATGAATTCTTTGCATTTCAGAAATCAATTCAATTAAAGCAGGCGGATATTGACAAGTTAATTGGCGATCAAGAAACAGGATGTGATGAAACATATACGTATATCTTGAAGGACTATAAAGAGAAATTAACCAGTCAGCTAAAAGTGTTAGAAGAAAAGGTAGATGCCGTAGGAAAGGTAATTACAACATTGGCTGATACTGTAAAGGAATGGGGGAAAAATGGAGTGAAAGAAGAAAGAAATGGTCTGTGGTATTTCTCGATTAAATCGGGTGAGCACAAAAGAGGAAAATCGCTTGCAATCTCACTGACAATCAAGGAACATTCTGAATTAAAAAGTGGGTCATTAGTAAAAAAAGAGAAGGTGATAGAGTCGAGTTACCAGTTTCATCTTCGTAAATATCGTTTGTTATTACCTGAGATTTCAGCAGGAGTTATTTACACTTCAATCATCACTCCGTCATACGCTCTTGGGGAAGGGAGTATTTTGGAAAGAACGGATGATCATTCGTTAGAACGTTTCAAGTTTTCTCAGATGATCAATGGGAATTTCAACATAGCCAATAGTAATCTCCTACCATTCATTCAGGGTGGTGTGGCATTGCGTAATGACATTCCCGTCGTAATAGGCGGAATCGGGCTAAGAATCAAAACATCATCCAAGAGTGGTATATCAATCTCTGGAGGAGTAGCAATGTCAGGAGTAAAAAAATTAACAACGTTAATAGAGGGTCAAGTGATAACAGACAATGTAACTCTAGAAAATGATCTGAAATACGATTTTATAGCAAAACCATACATCGGAATTCAATATAATTTCTAAACATAGTTAACCATGGAAATCAAAGAACTAATAGACTTGGCAGAGAAGCATTTGCCACAACTTAAAGATAGAGATGGAACAATTGCAGTAATCCAACCCATTGATCAAAATGCAACAGTAATCTTACGAGAAGTTAGATTAGGGCCGATTAAATATAACCCCTTGCATATAGAACCACTGTTAGATGAAGCTTTCGGGCACTTAGTTCGATGCGTTGATTTAAGAGCAGTCGGTCAATCAATGGAGGAACGTGCAATAATGGACATTCTTAATTTTGAAAATTTGTTCAACTCAATTGAAATTGAAGAAAAGAAACTTAAGTTGAGGAAAGAACTTCCAGAAGGACACAAAATGATATTTAAGCAATCCTCTCTTCACAGAAGTAGCTCAAAATATTTAGGGACTACTGATTCTATTGGCAAGGTGGCTGCGTATGAAAGAGCAGTACTCAAATATGATGAAATGTGTATCGAGCAATTGAAGAACTTCAATTCAATGCTTAAGGAT
>NVXP01000021.1 GCA_002733985.1 Fluviicola sp.
ACCGAGGGCTGAGCGGAGCCGAAGCCCGATATTATTAATTACGAATGTAATTCAATAGATTTGAAATGTACGTTTCGAAACCCATTTTTCCAGGGATTTCTGAATGACCACAATCCTCCACGCGGTACGCAGTTTTGTTTGTTCCGCCGTAATTCGAATAAATCAATTCTCCATTTTGAATGTCAATGTAATCATCTTCTTTACCATGCATCCAAAGCAGTGGGCAGGTTACAAGCTTGATCTTTTCGTAATTCTCAAATCCTAAATCCGTTACGAAGTCTGCACTGACGTTTATTAGGGTAGAATTATCGACCAAATTTTGAACAGAAGCCAACGGTGATTCAATAATGATTCTATTTGGCACAAAATCCGTTCTGTATGCTGCACGATCGATTGTTGGGATCGCACCAAGACTGAATCCATAGTAGATTGTTTTATCCGCAGTAGCGCCTTGAGAAATCAACCAATCAATGGCTGCGTCTGCATCCTCGTAAAGTCCTTGCTCGCTTGGTGTTCCTTCTGATCTGCCATAACCTCTGTAATCGATCATAAACACACCATAGTTCAAATTCCCGCCCACGTTAGCCAAGAGGCTTGCTCGCGACCAGTAATAATCCATGTGCTTCGATTGACCGTGCAAGTAGAGTATCACAGTATCCGTAGAAATTGTGGCCATGTCACCAATGTAGACTCCATACAATTTGAATTGCTCCCCTGTTTCTTGATCGATCGAATTAAATTCAATCAATGTACGGTCAGCCGCAGTGAGATCGTATTGTGAAGGGACCACAATTTCACCACCTTCAAACGCCTCAAATAAGTACTCGTCCGTCTGTTCACCGGGAAACGCGAGTGCATCAAGTGTCATTTTTTTACACCCGAGCAACAATGTTGTTAATACTCCAACTGTAATTAATATGATTGTATTTTTCATTGTCACTAGTTTTTAGCTTTATTACCTAGTATTTTTCTAAACCCAAGATAGAATCCAGCGGCTCCGAAATTCCCTGTGATACTTTTGTAGGGAACGAATGCGTAATCATTTCGAATGTAAGGCGCCAAGAATTTAATCTCGGTTGTCAATTCCCAAGAACGATTCTTTCCTTTGATAATGTGCCCGATTTGTGGAGAGAATAGTATGTTGTTCTTTTGAGACTCTCCACTCTCCAATGTTTTGGTAAAGTCAAAATAGTTGTTGAAACCAACATAGAAATAGTTTCGGCGTTCTCCATAGTTCCAAAATGCATTTAAGTCGAGCGTTGGCCAGAACTTACCGCTTTTGTCGTCGAAATCATAGATTGTATTGAAACCAAGGGCTCCACTTACATTTGGAATGTACTTTTTCTGATGAAGGAATTGATAGGTCATCCCAGCATCAATTTGAAGGTTTCCGAAGAGAAGAGCGGTTGTATGCAATCCACCATGGATCGTTTTTGTCGAATCGAGTCCGTATCCAACCTCGATTGATGTAATTGGAACTGGAATTGGAGCCCCAGCGAAGTCGATAACTGGACCTCCATAGTTTGCTCCTACTGACCATTCACCTTTATCCAAGGGTTCTACAAATCTGGATGGGGCACAGCTTGCAATTCCCAAAACAAGTAGTAATAATAAGTATGTACGCATAGTTTTATAAAGATAATAAGTTTCGAAGGATGAGACGAAAAACTAGGCACAAAAAAAACCGTCCCGATTACTATCAGGACGGTTTCAATATTTCTTAAAGTCTAGATTAAGACATTGCTTGACGTTTGAAATCAATAACAGTCAATCCATCTTCAGTATTTTTCAAGAACTGCTCAATAGAAATTTTGTTGTCACGCACGAATGCTTGGCTCAACAATGTGTTTTCCTTGAAGAATTTGTTCAGACGTCCTTGAGCGATTTTATCCGCCATTTCCGCTGGTTTTCCTTCTTGGATAGCCAAATCTTTCCCTACTTCCAACTCACGATCGATTGTACTTTTATCGATCCCTTCTTTACTCAAGGCCATTGGATTCATAGCAGCAACTTGCATTGCAACCTGACGTCCTGCGTCTTGAGCATCTGTTGAAGAACTGTTCAAACCAACTAATGTAGCAACTTGGTTTCCTGGGTGATTGTAAGCAACAACGCTATCCGCAGTAATTACATCGAATCCGTTAAGATCCAACTTCTCACCAACTACACCAACGTGCTCAATAATTTTTTCACCTACGCTTAATTCAGCATTGTAAGGAGCACCTAACAAAGCTTCAACCGAAGTAGGCATTTCTTTCATTGCTACGTCTACTAAAGACTGCATGAATGAACGAAATTCATCATTTTTCGCAACAAAGTCAGTTTCACAATTCAAACGAAGAAGTACACCTGTCTTACCGTCTTCAGTAGTTTGGGCGAAAATTAATCCTTCTTTTGCATCGTTGTCGCCACGTTTTGCAGCAACTTTTTGACCTTTTTTACGAAGTACGTCAATTGCCGCTTCGAAATCACCATTTGTTTCAACAAGTGCATTCTTGCAGTCCATCATCCCTGCTCCTGTTTGCTTACGCAACTTATTCACATCTGCAGCTGTAATTGCCATGGAATTTTGTATTTGTGTTCCGACCCCGAAAATTATCGGGATCGGGACAATGTTATTTAATAATTGATCTTATTTTCCTTCAGTTGAATCTTTCGACTCAGTTTTTGCTTCTTCAACGGCTGGCGTTTCTTCAGCTTTAACTTCAACAACCGGTGCTGCTTCAACAACTGGTGCTGCCTCAACAACTGGAGCTGCTTCAACAACTGGTGTTTCTGCTACTGGCGCTTTTGCCTCTACTGGAGCTGCTGCTTCAGCTGCTTTTTTCAATTTCTTAGCTGCCGCTGCTTTTGCATCGCTGTCTTTGCTTGCTTTTCTTTCTTCCAAACCAATTTTGATTGCATCACATGCTGCACCAAGAATCACTGTGATTGACTTAGTAGCATCATCATTTGCTGGAATCGGGAAATCAACCATTTTCGGGTCAACATTCGTATCAACTATTCCGAATACTGGAATATTCAAACGACATGCTTCTTTCAATGCGATATGCTCTTTCAAGATATCAACGATGAAGATTGCTGCTGGTTGACGCGTCATATCTGCGATAGAACCAAATGTTTTTTGCAATTTTTCACGTTGACGAGTTTTGAACAAACGTTCTCTTTTGTTCAAAGTCTCCCAAGTACCATCCGTTTGCATTTTGTCAATTGACGTCATTTTACGGATAGACTTACGTGTAGTCTGGAAGTTTGTTAACATACCACCCGTCCAACGTTCTGTAACGTAAGGCATGTTAATCTCTTGTACTTTTTGTGCAAGTATTTCTTTTGCTTGTTTCTTAGTAGCAACGAAAAGAACTTTTTTCCCCGAACGAGCAATTTGCGTTAACGCCGCACAAGCTTGGTCAAGATGTGCAATTGTCTTATTAAGGTCGATAATGTGGATACCTTTTTTCTCTTCAAAGATATACGGCGCCATTGCCGGGTTCCATTTTCTTTTCAAGTGTCCAAAATGAGCACCTGCTTCTAATAACTGTTCAAAGCTAACTTTTGACATTTTTTTCTTTTTAAATTGTTTACGTTCCTTTAGTAGTCAATTCGAGAGGGGCCTAAGCAGTACTCAAGAATTTGGATACTAAACAACCGCTTTTACACCCGTAGGAGAAATCTCCACACCGAGTGAAAAACTTGTTTAACGTTTCGAGAATTGGAATTTCTTACGTGCTTTCGGTTGACCTGGCTTTTTACGCTCGACCATACGTGGATCACGTGTCATTAATCCTTCTTCTTTCAACAAAGGTTTATTCTCTTCATCCAATTTAACAAGAGCACGCGAAATCCCTAAACGGATCGCTTCAACTTGTCCATTCACTCCACCACCTGAAACATTTACTGTGATATCAAATTTATCAACAGTGTCAGTTAACTCAAATGGTTGAACAATTTTTGCTTGAAGAACGGCTACTGGAAAGAATTCCTTGTAGTCTCTTTTGTTGACAGTTACTTTTCCTTTACCTTCTGACATGTAAACGCGAGCAACTGCTGTTTTTCTTCTTCCTAATGTGTTAATTACTTCCATGCTTATTTGAATGTATCTAAGTTAAGTACTTCAGGCTTTTGAGCATCATGATTGTGCTCATTACCTTTGTACACTTTTAGATTGGTAAATAACTTACGTCCTAAAGTGTTTTTAGGAAGCATTCCTTTAATAGCCTTTTCAATAAGACGTTCAGGTTGCTTTCTCAGCATCTCTTCGGCAGTAGTCTTACGTTGTCCACCCGGGTAACCCGTGTAGCGAATGTATGTTTTGTTTACCAATTTAGTACCTGAGAACGATACTTTCTCTGCATTGACAATTATAACATTGTCACCGCAGTCTGCATGAGGTGTGAAGTTTGGTTTGTGTTTCCCACGTATAACCTTCGCCACCTTGCTTGCTAAGCGACCGACAGTTTGGCCCTCAGCATCCACTATAAACCACTTTTTTTCAGCAGTTTCTTTATTAGCGGAAACGGTTTTGTAACTTAATGTATCCACAGTTTCTGATTAATTAATATAAGACAATTTCCCCAAAACGGGGCTGCAAAGATATGATTTCTAGGTTTATTAACAAACCCTTTTTTAAAAAGATTGTAATCAGATGTCGATTACTGTTAAAAAAGGGTAGAAATAAAGAAATATACGACATTTCAGACAAGTACTAATGGTGGACTTGAAACTTTTGTCTAAACGTCATTTCTTCGAGTTTCCAAGATAAAATATAGGATCCGTTCAAAAAATTTTGAGTAGAAACACTCATGGATTCCATTGCCTCAAAAGTAGCTATTTTGTTTCCGAGAAGATCCTAAATAATTACTTCTTTGGGTGTTTGAGTCTGAAAAGATAAATTGAGGCTGTAATTGCTTGGATTTGGATAAATGGAAAGGTTCTGAGGGGTGATTTCATTCAAGCCAACTGTTTTGCAAAGGTTGATTCGAAATGAGTCTACACGCACATCGTTGTGCAAAATATAGTATTGATAGAGGTCGCAACCGACTTCAACTGCCTCCCATCTAAGAATCACGACCATTTCACCGCTATCGGCAATGTTCATCGTTGTAGGTGTAATCCAACTTTGGGTAGAAAAAACTACGAAATCGGCACCTAAAAGTACATTTACAGGGTCGTACCAAGACAAGGTTGGATCATTCCAATAACTCGTAGAAGGTAAAACTCGTTCAAACTTCCAATTTTGATCTGTTCCAGTGTGATTTTCGATTCGGACAGTTAGGTCTTCCTGTGCACTTGAGGTTACTATGTTGTATACACCACCAGAAATTTCAGTTGTTGTATTGTCAACGACTACATCAATAGACTGGGCAGAACTTAAAAATGGAAGTATGAATAATAATGTGGTTAAGGATCTCATTGGGTGAAGTTATCAATTCGCCGAGCACGTAAAACTAAAAACAAAGGACATTGTTGAAAACCCAAACAAAAAAAGCCCAGACATCCCGATAGTTATCGGGATGTCTGGGCTTAGAATATATTTCGCTAACGATTAGATCGTCATGATTGTTTTACTTTTTCTTAAATGCATTAATTGCATTCACTGTAAAGTCAGAAAGAACAAGCTCACCGCTCATCGCAGCACGTTCAACTAAAAGGTTATCCCAATCTTCTGTTCCTTTCCAAAACACTTGCTTCAACAAGCGCATTGCTTCAGGATTTGAATTGGCCAATTTCGAGGCTAACTTACTTACCTCTTCATCCATCTCTTCGACAGTATCGAAAATGTTTGCATACAAGCCATTATCCATCGCCCAGCTCGCAGACCTCCATTCAGTCGCATTAATTGCTAGTTGACTCATTGCAGATGCACCTAACTTCCTTTCAACGGCAGGCCCAACTACAAACGGACCAATTCCAACGGCTAGTTCAGATAATTTCACATCAGCAAATTTCGTTGCGAGACAATAATCAACTGCAGAAGCGACACCAACTCCACCACCAACAGCTTTCCCTTGTACACGGCCGATTATTAATTTCGGACATTTTCGACAAGCGTTGATCACATTTGCGAAGCCCGAGAAAAATACTTTTCCTGTTTCTAAATCTTTGATTGAGATTAACTCATCAAAGCTTGCTCCAGCACAAAAAGCTCTTTCACCGGCAGACTTCAAAACAATTACTTTCACTTGATCATTTGATCCTAGCGATTCGATTGTTTGAGCTAACTTCTGAAGTATTTTTCCAGGCAATGAGTTACTGAGCGGGTGCCCAAACTCTATTGTTGCTATTCCTTTAGCATCAATTGACATATCAACATGCCCCTGATCGATTGCATCAGACATAATAAGTGGTTTAAGTTGTTAATCTTTTCGAGGCCGCCTCGTCGTACGTTCTTTATCCCGAGATCCTGGTTTTGGCTTTTCTTCGACTACTTTCTTAGGAGCACGATTTTCTTTTGGCGAAGCGACTTTAACATCAATTGGTCTATCGTTTACCTCCAAACCATTTAATGCTTGGATAGCATTAATTCCTTCGTCGCTATCTTCCATCTCCACGTAGCCGAACCCCATGGAACGCTTTGTTTTTCTATCGTACACAACATGTGCATACGTTACAGTTCCAAATGTTCCGAACGTTTGCTTTAAATCATCAGAAGTTACCTCCCAATCCAAATTTGCAATAAAAATATTAATCATCTAACCTAACTATTATTTGAGGGAGAAACTATCAGATCCTATTAATTGACCTTGACAATAAATTCTCACTTTATAATTTCCTTTTGAAATATCCTGACCGTTTAAGTCATAATAAATTGCGACATCAACTCGAGAACCAACATAATTGATCACCTTTTTATCCGAATACGAGACATCACCGTTTTCAGTCTTGGCAATATTACTCGATCGACGCTGGAACACCTTCCCATTTGGATCAGTAATTTGCATATAGACTGCTTTGTTCTCTTTTAACGCAACTGAGTTCTCAGAAATCGTAAAGCTCGACACGAACTGTATAGTATTTCTAGCCTTTGTAGTCGGTGTCGTTGTACTATTTAACTTTGCGCGAAGTGCACCAGATTTAAAACTATATGCTTGTAGCCTTTTCGCCTTGTCAATTGTCTCTCCTTGTTGAGCGGCTACCTCTCTGATTTGATCGCGCTCTTCTTTCGTAAGGTTCAATTGAGTCGAAGTTGAATCGAGATCGCTTTCTAACCTAAGATTTAGGGTATTCAAGGAATCGATCTGAACGACGTATCCTTTCATAATTTTACGCAAAGTTTCATTCTCTCTTCGCATCTGCTGCAACTGATACGCACTCATTTTTCCTTGCTCAACTTGACTGAGCAATTCTTCAATTCTCGCTTTTTGAGCATTGATACTGTCTGCTTTACTTTCATCCTTTGTTAAAAGCGCATCATACGTTTTCAACATGTTTTGGAAATCAGTTTTCAGGTCATTGGAAATATTCCCAACGTACCCTTCAAGCATCTCATTCATGCCCTTATTGTCTTCTTCCAATTGCATATTCACTTCAGCGCAATCACTCACTTTCGTCTTTTCAGAAGAAAGAAAAAAGAACATTACACCTAACGCAATTAGCAACAGTATGATCACTGCTATATAACCACCCGTTCCTTTTTTCTTAGGCTCCGAAGTATCTGTTGAATCTGTCATCGTCTTAATATTAAATATCTTTAAGCATACGAACGCACATCAAAAAATGTTCCATTTTGGACGAACTAATTAAAAATACAAAACTTCAAGGAACTAAGCCTCTTCCAATGTATAGGAATAGCTCTCCATTATTTGGTTAGAAAGCAATTTCACACATGCCTCTTCTACTTTTACTGCTGCAGTATCTTTTGAATCCGCGTCAACAAAAAGACGAATGTGTTTTCCAATTCGAACACCGTCGATCATTTCTAATCCAACAGTTTTCATACTACCTGTTACAGCTTTCCCTTGAGGGTCAAGTAATGCGTCCAATGGCATTACATCAATTTCAGCTCTAAATTTCATGCTTTTTTGTCTTTTAAAACGTAGTTTTCTATTATCGATAAAACGAGGTACAAAAATACGATTAATGCTAATGCCCACGCTTTGAAAAGCAGAATAAATATCAAACTTATTAACAAAAACGAATAGCGAATTTCGTTTCCTTTCACACTAAAGGATTTAAACTTTAAGGAGAAAAGTGGAATTTCAGAAACAAGCATTAGGCTCATTACAACAATTGTCACACTAATACTTAACGGGTGAAACATGAACTCTGAGACACTTTTCATGATTTCCGAATCGCCCGTCGAATAGAACATAACTAATGGATAGGACATAAAAAACAGCGTATTTGCCGGAGTTGCAAGTCCAATAAATGATTCTGTTTGCCGTGTGTCTAGATTGAATTTTGCCAATCGAAAAAGAGAAAAGAATGGAATTATTAGCGCAATAAGAGGATAAGCATATGAGAATTGACCGTCCAAAATGCTATTCACCCATCTTGCAACACCACCTTCACCAATGAAATGTGTATCGCCACCGCAAGACATTATAAGCAGAACGAACATAATCATCCCTGGAGCCAGCCCAAAAGTCACCATGTCAGCCAATGAATCCAATTGCTTCCCCATTTCCCCCGAGATTTTCATCTTTCTGGCAATAAAGCCATCGCAAAAATCAAACAATGCGCCTGCAAAAATTGCAAAAGGAGCAAGATCGATTCTTCCCGCAAACGCTAAAATAATTGCAATACATCCAGAGATTAAATTTGCTGCGGTAAATAGATTGGGTAAATTAAACATTGGTACGTGTGAAAAGTTAATATTGGCAATTAAGACTCAACTAAAACTAATACATTTACGTCTTAGTGATTGAATGCAAAGAACACAATTTTTTAATGAAATCTCAGTTTAGCATTTAAACAAAAGCTATTTATGAAAAATTATTGGTCCATCTTCTTGTTTCTCGTTTCCATTTCCGTTGGAATTTCAACAAGTTTCGCTCAAAGTGATCCTAGCTTAACGGAAACTGTTGCTCCAAAATATTCAAATGAATTTTTGGCAATAGGTGTTGGTGCAGACGCCCTTGGATTGGGGAATTCTATCGTTGCTCAAACGGATGGGGTTAGTTCTGGATATTGGAATCCAGCAGGACTYACAAATGTGAACAAATGGTTGGAAGTTGGCTTAATGCACTCTGARTACTTCGCTGGAATTGCRAAATACGATTACGCTGGATTTGCCCATTCAATTGATGACAAAAGTGCAATTGGTTTTACCGCTATTCGTTTCGCCGTAGATGACATTCCAAATACCACACAACTGATCGATAATAATGGAAACATTGACTACGATCGAATTACAACTTTTACTGCCGCTGATTACGCTTTTATGTKTTCCTACGCCCGAAAACTGAAAGTAGAAGGACTTAGTGTTGGTGGAACTTTCAAAGTGATTCATCGCAAGGTGGGAGATTTCGCTAAATCTTGGGGATTTGGAATTGATGCAGGAGCACAATATCAACTAAAAAGCAATTGGAAATTTGGTRTCATGGCGCGTGATGTAACATCAACCTTCAATGCGTGGGTATTTTCCCTTGATCAAGAAACACGAGAGGTATTCGTAAACACAGGAAATGAAATTCCAGAAAATGGACTTGAATTGACACTTCCTCGGTTCATTTTTGCGGCATACAAGAAATTCGACATTGGCAAAAATGGATTATACGCTTCATCAGAGCTTGACTTAGATGTCACAACTGATGGAAGAAGAAATACCTTGATTCGAACAGGACTTGTTTCAATGGATCCACACCTTGGTGTGAGCGTTGGTTTCAAAAACTACGTGTGCATCCGAGCTGGACTTTCGAATATGCAATACGTACAAGACTTCGACGATACTAGACGATTGAATGTACAACCAAACATTGGAATAGGATTGAATTTCAAAAGCGTATATTTAGATTATGCATTTACAGATATTGGAGATGCATCGGTCGCTCTTTATTCGCATGTGGTATCATTAAGAATAAAATTAAATCAACCGAAAAACCCTGGGTCTGAATAATGACAAATTGGAAACCTACTATATTACTCCTACTTACATCGATCTTAATCTGGTCAACATCCAACGCACAAACTTTTGGAAACGAATGGATCGACTACTCGCAATCTTATTATCAAATAAAAATCGTAGATGACGGTGTCTACCGCATCGATTCTGCTGCTTTAGCAGATGCTGGAGTTCCAGTCGGTTCGATTTCTACAGAAGATTTTCAATTATTCGGTCGCGAAAAGGAAGTTCCCTTACACATTGTTGATGGTGGCGATTCAAGTCTTGACGGTGGTGATTACATTTTGTTTTTTGCTCAACGAAATGATAGTTGGATGGATTCAATGCTTTACCTCGACCCAAACACCCTTGGATCTCCAGGAATGAGTCTTTACAACGACACCATTCAATATTTTCTGACTTGGAATAATTCAGGTTCAAATCTTCGTTACTCCGTAGAAACAGATATCGACTTCGCTTCTTACACCCCTGCAACTCATTTCATGAGTATGGTAAAACGTAATTTTACGAGTGAGTATTTTGAAGGACAAAAATTTTCAGAGATCAGCAGTTCGTTTTTTGTTCCTGGCGAAGGATGGGGAGCTGGAAAAGCGAACGGTGTTCCAGGAGGCTACACAGGAACTCCATCACTTTCAAATCCTTTCAGATATGCAGGGCCAGGCGCTCCTAATGGCGAATTCTTGGCTTTATGTGTTTCAGCATCGAATGCTGAGACGTTAAATGGAGTCCCTTACAACCACCACTTGAGATTACGGTTAGGGAACTCAGCAACAATCATACAGGATACTGTTTTTTACGGCCATCGGCAAATTAAAACTGCCGTAACACTACCTTCTAGTGAACTAGGAGCAAGTGGTACTTCCTTTTATTTTGACATCATCGATGATTTAGGAGTTGACACCGACTTTCAGGCATTCACTTATTATCAGCTGAAGTATGCACGACAAACGCACTTTGGAGGGGCATCAGAACTTCAATTCAGTGTTCGAAACAGTCAGACTGAAGCTAAAACACGGCTTGATATTATCTCTCCTGGTTATTCCGATCCAATTGTTTTTGTTCATGGCGAAACTCCGCGCATGATTCCATTTATACCAAATGGTACCACTCATTCAATGTTGATTCCGAACTCAAGTTCTGGTGTTGAGCAATCCGTTGTCTATTCGAATTATTCTCAAGTAAACACCGTTTCTTTAAGTCCAGTAAATGGAAATGGAACCTTTACTGATTTCGGAAATCTGCCTGGTGCTACAGACAGTGCTTTATTGATGGTATATCATGAGTCCTTAACGAATAGTGTGAACAACTATAAACTTTATCGTGAATCAATCGCTGGTGGAAGTTACACGGTAATAAAAGCGAATGTTGAGGAATTGTACCAACAATTTGGAGGAGGAATCGAGAAGCACATTAACGGGATTAGACGATTTGCACACTACATGGATGTAAATTCGAATCAAAAACCGAGTGGGTTATTTCTTATTGGAAAAGGGATTCGAGAGGCTAATTTGAACTCATTTACATCCGATGGACCTGGAACGCGATTTGATCCAAGTAGGTTTCAGCAATCTCTAATTCCTGCGTTTGGACATCCATCAAGTGATGTCGCTATTACTGCTGGATTAGAAGGAACAGCTTACGACTGGGCCCCTCTTCTGCCTACCGGCCGAATTTCAGTACGTTCTGAAGGTGAATTACAAGGTTACCTTGATAAGGTAATAGAATACGAACAACAGCAAGATTCATCGGATATCTATGACACGCCAAATAAAGATTGGCAGAAACATGTGATTCACTTTGCTGGAGGAACAACCGTTCAAGAGCAAGGAGATTTCCAGATTAAAATGAATAACCTTGGCAACATCATAAGTGATTCCTTGTTTGGTGCTTCGGTTACGAAAGTCTATAAAACGGATAGTAACCCACTCGATCCCACAGTTCTTGCTTCGGTTACTGATCGAATTGAGAATGGAGTGAGTTTAATGAGTTATCTCGGTCATGCTTCTGCTACATCAAGTGGGTTTGAGGTAAATTTAGATGAACCGATCAACTGGAACAATGCAGGAAAATATCCTGTGATGCTCGTGAATTCTTGTTACAATGGAAACATTTTTCAATTAAGTAATTCGAAGTCTGAACAGTTTGTACAGCAAGCTGGATATGGAGCAATCGCCTATATCGCATCTGTGCATTTGGGAGAAGCCAATAATTTATCCATTTATTCATCTGAATTGTATCGTAATTTCTCGTCGTATGATTACGGAGGAACACTCGGTGAACAGATGCAGAAAACGATTCGAGTGATGGAAACCACTGTTGGATCGTTTTACATGGAAGCAACATGTGAGCAAATGGCATTGAATGGTGACCCAATGCTACGGCTGAATTGGCACACAAAACCAGAAATAGAGCTTTTACCTGAACGCGTTTCTTTTTTGCCAACGGATATTGATTTGTTGACGGATAGTATCGAAATGAAGATTGTTCTTACGAATTTAGGTCGCTCTGTTACTAGTCCATTCAACCTTGAGATCCGTCGAAACTTTCCTCAGTCCTCTATTGATTCAGTTTATTCCTTCGAAGTAAGTGAACTTCATTACCAAGATACATTTTCGTTCAAAATGCCTTTGCAATCAAACATTGCACTTGGGCTTAATTCATTTACGGTGACGGCGGACATTCCATCATTCATTAGCGAAACCTACGACGAACTCAATAACAATCAAATTACGAAATCGCTCTTCATTGATATTGATGGAATTTTGCCTGTATTGCCCTATGATTTTGCCGTAGTTCCAATTGACAGTATAACGGTCAAGGCATCAACAGTGAATCCAATTGCCGATTTTAACACCTATCGTTTTGAAATTGATACTACGGATTTATTCAACAGTCCACTGCTTCGATTTGCAATGGTTTCTGGATTTGGTGGAGTGAAAGAAGTCAATCCATCAGAATGGCTGAGTGTTTCATCTGGCTTACCTAGCACCTTGGTTTGTGAAGATAGCGTAGTCTATTTCTGGAGAGTTGCTGTGAATGATCCGGCTCCAGATTGGCGTGAATTCTCTTTCCAATACATTATTGGTAAAGAAGGTTGGGGACAAGATCATTTCTTCCAATTCAAGAAGAACTCCTTTAATGGTATCATTTACAACCGACCTGATAGAATTCGTGAATTTGATGCAAACACCAAAGTCTTACTTTGTAAGGCCTTATCAAATATCACCTTTGGCAATTTCACAGAAAACCAATGGTCGTTGGATGGTGATTTTTACAACGACAATTATGGCGTAGGAAATTTTACACCAAAGCTTCATGTTGCCATCATCGATCCTATCACTTTGGAACCTTGGTACACGCGTTTTACGGATTGGGGAACAGATTTGGATCACAATTTCGGAAACAACAATGACGATATGGGTTCTTGGTACTATCCCCTTTCGAACTCGCGTCCGATGAACATTTTCACGTTTAATCAAAATGACCCCGCACGATTGGCTTCATTCAAAAACATGATTCTGACCAATGTCCCTGATAGTCATTACATATTAATTTATACTCCGTTTACAACTCAATATGATAATTGGACAGCTCTCGATTCTGCAGGAATGTATGGTTTATTCCAAGGACTAGGTTCAGACAGTATTAACGCGGGAAGAGATAATCTTCCATTCATCTTCTTTTGCAAAAAAGGGGATCCAAATTCAGTGATTGAGCGCTTTGTTCAAGTTCCTGGAGGTGACGTCTCGGTCAGCATTAATATTAATGGTAAAGACTATATAGGATTTGAAAATTCGACAAGAATCGGTCCTGCGGCGAATTGGGGAAATGTCTATTGGAAACAAGAACCATCTGAAGTCTCTAGTTTGGATTCAACCAACCTGAGGATCAAAGCCTATAATATATCAGGTTCGCTGCAATTAACAATCGATACTTTGTTTACATCCAATGATTCCATTCTGAATCTCAACAATTTGGTAGATGCATCCTTGTATCCTTACATCAACCTTGAAGCAACTTACATTGATACGTCGACTTTAACTCCTGCGCAGATTAATCGTTGGCACGTTCTCTACCAACCGCTCCCTGAAGCAGCAATTGATGGCTCTAATTTGTACACGTTCTCTCATTCGAGCGACACACTTGAGGCTGGTCAAACCTTTGATTTCGCAGTGGATGTAAAAAACATTTACTCCATAGACATGGATTCACTCCTTGTGAGCTACTGGGTGGAAGATGCAAATCAAGTGAAACATCCCATTTCTTATGCGCGGCAAGGACCACTTCTTGTTGGTGAAACTTTGCGCGATACGGTAACCGTTCCAACAGAAGGATTAAGTGGGCTGAATCTTTTGATAATGGAAGTGAATCCTTATGTCAATGGAAGTTTATACATCACCGACCAACCAGAGCAGGAGCACTTCAATAACATCCTACAATTGCCATTTTATGTAAACCCTGATGATATTCACCCCATTTTGGACGTAACTTTCAACGGAAGGCATATTCTCAATGGGGACATTGTTGATCCGAACAGTGAAGTTCTAATTACCTTAAAGGATGACAATGAGTTTTTGATCATGGATGATATCTCTGACACGACGAATTTTGGAATTTATCTGACTGATCCAAGCGGTTTACAAGTACGAATCCCTTTTGTTGACGGAAATGGAAATACCGTTATGCAATGGATTCCAGCGGAACCGCAGCACAAGCGATTTAAAATCATTTGGCCGAGTGAGCTGACTCTAGATGGAAAATACACGCTCTTCGTACAAGGAACGGATAAAAGCGGGAACCTTTCAGGGGATTTGGATTACCAAGTTTCTTTTGAAGTGATTCATGAAGCGTCGATTACGAACATGATGAATTACCCGAATCCATTTAGTACAAGCACACGATTTGTTTTCACGCTTACTGGATCAGATGCACCGGACGAAATACTGATTCAAATAATGACGGTTTCGGGTCGTGTAGTGCGCGAAATTTCTGAAGATGAATTGGGACCAATTCACATCGGACGGAACATCACTGAGTATGCTTGGGATGGAACGGATGAATTTGGAGATCCTCTCGCGAATGGTGTATATCTCTATCGTGTAAAAACGGAATTAGATGGAGATACAATTGAGCACCGAGAGTCTGGTGCAGATAGCTATTTCACAAAAGGGTTTGGCAAGATGTATTTGATGCGATGAGTCGGAATTATTCAGTTAAACGCCCATTAAAAATAGTTGCACTTCTCCTCTTTACATGGTTTTCAATTCATCAAGTTGTTATCATTAGTGATGGTTTGGTTGATGAAGCTCAAAAGACAGAAGTTGCCGTAATTTTTGGGAATACCGTTAATGTGGATGGAAGTTTATCTCCACGACTAAAAAAACGATTAAACAAGGGGATTGAACTTTTCAATTCTCAGAAAGTTTCGAAGTTATTCGTGAGTGGTGGCTTGGGTAAAGAAGGTCATTACGAAGGCACAAAGATGTCCGAGTATTTGATCTCAAAAAAAATCCCAGAAGATGTAATATTTGTAGATAATCGAGGAAGTAATACACGAAGTACTGCGCTCAATTTCAAGCAACTATTTACTCAGACGAAATCTGTTACTTTGGTCAGTCAATATCATCATGTATCCAGAGCTAAGTTGGCTTTTCGACAAGTTGGGGTTGAAAATGTACTCGGAGTACATTGTGACTATTTTGAACTTCGCGATTTCTATTCGTGTTTTCGTGAGTTTTTCGCATATTATATCTATCTCATACGGTACTAAACGAGTCCTCTGAAATATGCAATTAATTGCTTTGAATCCGATGTGACAAAAAAGCAATGAAAACTGAAGAGAATAGTCCTACTCCACTTTCGAAATAATCAACACATCGATTGACGACGCCCCTCTAAGTTCTAGTGTCATTCGATCTTTCTTACATGTTGTAACTGTCCAATCTGCATTCAGATCGTAGAATGGCTCAAAAGGCGTCAAGGTTAAATTCAACGTTGTTGGATTTTTCTCGATACCTGTCGTCCAGTTTCCAGAAATGGTTGGTTCTCCAATCACATCAATCTCTCCGTCTTTAGAGAACGTGAAGGAATAATTGGCGTACAAAGAAGTTACTTCGTTGTTATCAATGAAGGCCGACGTCAACTTCCAACTTCCGTTTACAATATGTCGTTCGACTTTATTGGGACTTGAATACTTTTCACAACTCGAAGTTGTTCCAAAGAGCACAAGAACCATCATCAAAAATGTGATTCGCAAGAAAGAAGATTGACTATTTACCATATTGTTGTTTTACGCTTCCGTTGTAGGTGTACCAAAATTCATTGGAGGCATTGGCGGAACATTCCCATCATCTATAACGCCAAAAGTTTGCTCATATTTTTGAATATTGTCTTTCATTGCATGAAGAAGTCGTTTCGCATTCTGAGGAGTCATAATAACGCGTGATCGAACCTTACCTTTGGGCATACCTGGCATCAATTGAATAAAGTCTGCTACAAACTCAGTTGGAGAATGCGTAAGAATCGCAAGGTTAGAATATACTCCTGTTGCGATATCTTCAGAAAGTTCAATATTTACTTGGTTGTCATTTTTTGTATCCATGTGATAAAGATAATCATTCGAAAGTGAACACAAATCACTTTTCATATGTCTCCTTCAGATAATTTCAATAATTAAAAAGAATAAACTCCCGATGAAATTTCATCGGGAGTCAATTGTACCTGAGTATTCACTCAAGGTATTATACTTTGTGGTACACTTTCTATAAACGAGTTAACGTAAACAGATTTTACCATTCGTAACGACTTCGCCATTACTTAATACGACAAATAAATAGTTACCCGTGCTTGAATTTGAACCATCTACAGTAAAAGCAGTTCCATTTGATAGCATTTCATTAATTGAGAATCTACCAGTAACTTTTTGCCCCATTACATTGTATATTTCCAGCACAGCATTTTCTACTCGCTTATCCAACTCAATCGTGAAATTACCAGATGACGGATTTGGGAAAACAGCTGCTGATGTCGTTATTTCTTCCAAGCCTACACCTGAATTCAATCTCGTTTTTTTGTAGCTCCAAAAGTCATCTAGATAATTATCATCGTATCCAGTTCCTAAGTAAGCAAGGTTTCCGATAACAAAAGCAACGGCCTTCGTTCTTGCACCTCCAGAAAAATTACCACGTTGAATCCATGTATCATCATCGGCATTATACTCCCACACATCTTTCAGATATTGGAGATTGGCGCCATACCCAGTAGCAATGAAACCTTGAGGTTGGATTCCCCACCCAACAGCACCTGCTCTTGCTGAACCTGGAAATGCTGCTTTTTGAGTCCATTGATCGGCCATTGGATCATACTTCCAAAAATCATTCATTGGTTTTCCATCATCTCCTGTACCGACATATCCATAGCCACCCATTTCGAAACCAGCTGCCGATTGGCGAGCAGTTCCTCCAAAGTCAGCAATAGACGTCCAAGCATTTGTACTCGGGTCATACTTCCAGAAATCCTTTTTCAAATCACCATTTATATCTTGTCCAGTTCCTGCATATCCAAACTGACCGATTGTAAATCCAACGGCTTGTCTTCTGGCTGTCCCTTCAAAATTGGCAACCTGTGCCCAAGAATCTGAAGTTGCATTATACTCCCAAAAATCCACAAAATTTGGATCCCCCGTACTTGTTCCTAAACCAACATACGCTCTATTCCCGATAGAAAAAGCAACTGCCGAAGAACGTGAAAGACCTAATCCAGTTACCCCACCGATTTCTTCTCTACCGCTCCAATCATCACTCGCTACATCATATGCATACATTTGCCTTCTCTCAAAGTATTGATCCAATCCTAATCCTATATATCCTTCACCGTTCAAGGCAAAACCAATACAGGCACTTTTTGGAGCACCATTTACATCTTGTAATTGTGTCCATGTATCTTGCTGCGCATTCACCCCTGTAGCTATAAGACTAAACGTGAATACTAGTTTTACAAAATTTTTCATTATTTCCAAATTAGTTTATGCGTTCCACATAGATTATTGTCCTTATCGAAAACCATTAAGAAATAGTTCCCGCTTTCTTCATCAGCTCTGTGTATATCTAATTTATTTCCTTGAACATTATAGACACCAACTTGGGCACCTAGACTATTCGTTACTACGGCATGATCTATTGAAACTCCTTCCGTCCATTCAAAATGCACTACATTCGACGCCGGATTAGGAAATATTTTCGCTTCCAAGACCTCGTTCTCTTGCAAAGAAAGACTAGCTTCATCTTCAAGTTTCATTCCGAATACAGAAAGTGGTTCATACTCGTAATGGCTTCGTTTAATACCAAAACTTCCTTTTCCTGCACCAAAATAACCTTTGTTATTTATTGCGAATGAGAAACCATATCTTCTTCCATCAACAGGGAAGTATGCGCGTATTTTCCAACGATCAGTTAATGGATCATATTCCCATAAATCTTCTTTAAATCCGCCATCAGCACCACAGCAAATAAATCCGCGACCATTCAAGGTAAATGTTCCTCCAGCACCTCTTGGAGCACCAGGACATTCAGTCATCTGTTGCCATGCACTGGTTGCAGGATTGAACGACCAGAGGTCCTTTCTGAAGGTGTCTTCATCAATTCCGAAACCGACGTATGCAATATCATTTATTGTAAAACTCATCAAGTTGTAGCGCACACCTCCTGGAAAACCAGATTGCTGCGTCCAATTATCCGTTGCAGGGTCGTATTCCCACAGGTCGGCCGCATAGTTATCTGGGGCCACTTTTCCCGCACATATATATCCTCTTGAACTTGTTGCAAATCCAGTGGCAAAATAGACACCATTTCCACCTGCTCCAGGATAATCTTGCTTTTGCGCCCAGCCGTTACTTACCGGATCGTATTCATAAAAATCCTTCAAAGGAACACCTAGAGATGAAATAATCGCATTATGTCCAGTGCCTACATATCCTTTTCCGTCTAAAGAAAAAGCAATAGGGTTTCTTCTTGCTACGCCCGGCATATCGGCCATCTGGGTCCAAGCATCGTTCAATGGATCATATTCCCATAAATCGTTATATAGTGTATCATCCTTACCGCAGGCCACGTATCCCTTATCAGCAATTGAAAATGACGCCATTCTTTCCCTTTTAGTTGGAAAAGATTCCATTTTATCCCAGGTGTTTTCCTGCCCCGTTGCAACTGGTACAAGTGCAAGCACACCCAATATTGTAAGATATTGTCGTATCATAATTTTATTATTTAATTCGTCAAGCGAATGATTAGATCGTTAATTTCCCAGCTTTAACAACTTGTTCATCTTTCACTAAGCGATAGATGTAAGTTTTAGGTTCTGAGTTCTTTTTCAGCTTCAATTGAATATTTGATGATTCAACTGAGCGACGTTCAAGGATATTTCCATTGTAATCAGAAATCCAAAGTTCTAGATTATCTACTCCTTTTGGTAAGTAGGTAAACCCAATACTTAATCCTTGAATCGGATCATTTTTAACCTCTGCCTTCACTCCTTGATATGGAGCCATTCCTTCTGGGTATACTGGGTTATACTCCCAAAAATCGTTGAAATTTGTTCCGTTTGTACCAATTCCAACGTACGCTTTATTCGCAATTACGAAAGAAACCATGTACCGTCTAGAAATGCCGAGAAAGTCTTCTACTTCCACCCAAGCGTCAGTACTTGGATTGTACTGCCAAAAATTATCCATATCATCACCAATATTCGGGTTTCTACCGGTTCCAATGTATCCTAAACCTAAAAGTGCAAATCCACATGCTTCCTTACGGACAGAATCTCCGATATTGGCTTTTTGCGTCCAGGCATCCGAACTCGGGTTATACTCCCAGAAATCATTTATTGCTTGATCAACACCTACAGCTAATTCGCCCGTCCCAAAATATCCTTTGTCTTGAATTGAAAAGGCAACAGCTGATGTTCTCGCTTGTCCAGGAAACGATTGTATTTGACCCCAAGAGTCACTCACAGGATTGTAACTGTAAAAGTCATTTGAGCCAGGAACAAACGTCTCTCCAGAACCAACATACCCTATTCCTGATATTACGAATGCAATTGCCCCTCTTCTCTCAACTCCAGGAAAAGAAGTCTTTTCAGTCCAAGTATTGGTTGCGGGACTGTATTCCCAGTTATCCGTTTCATACGCACCTCCTGGTGTACGACCGGTTCCAACGTAAGCTTTGTCACCTACTGTGAAACCATAAGCGTGATACCTCTCACCTCCTCCGAAATCAGCAATCTGAGTCCAGACATTACTAGCGGGATTATATTGCCAAAAATCATCGAATAATTCATTGGAAACAGAATTAATATGGCCTAATCCGATGTAGCCTTTATTTCCGATTGAAAAGGAGGTACTTCGATGCCTTCCTATTGCTGGAATGTTCGCTTTTTGGTTCCATGTCTGTGCAATAAATTCAGATGGAAGCATGAACAAAAGCGCAACTATTACAATGCGTGTTCTCATGAGTGTTAGTTTAAGTAATTGAATTTAAGCTCAATCACTGGTATTCAAGTTTGATAATAAATCTGTTTATAATGTAATTATTAATCATTCACAAAATCACACACCGATATTTGACATCTAAAAATTAAATAACTGCCGATTGGATTCTTAATTCTCGTTAATTCAATTATATACATGGCATATTTCGACTTGTTAAATCATTGAAAATCACGCAATTTATCACAGAACTTAACGCGTAACAGAACCATCGTTGTTATAGTAACAATACAGATTACCCCAAAATGTGACACACAGATTAAGAAAAAACGTCCACAAGCACCCATATCACTAACCGCTTACAAACAAGCGCGTTATCATAAGTTGAAAAATAATTGAGAATAGAATGCTCATGAACTTTTAGCATTTTCCAACTAAAAGCTGAATACAAAATACCTTTGAAGATTTACTACTACAAATTTGAGTTTAGAACAATCAGACCACGCTTAACTAACAATCGAAAAAGGCCAAGAACAAAACAGCCCTTAATTGTAAAGCAAAACTCTATCAACGTCCTTAAAAAAGTGCATTTTCATTAAAAATATGCATCATTCTATTATTAAACACTTCAATAATCCTTTGACAATTCATTTATACCCCCTTAATAACTAAACATTTTGAAATAGAATGACATAAATAGGCTTGGTTTATTATTTCATGGAACTGTTCAAGTAAATGAATCAGAGTAATCCAACAAGGTATAATCGACGTATTGTTCTCCAAGCTAAATTCAGAATCGCTCCTTCATTTTTATTGAGGTGATGCTCGTAAAATGAAAAAAGGCAAACCTCCCTCAGGGAAATTTACCTTTTCGATTAATACTTCAAAGTCATGGTTGTTAGCGCTCAATTTTAAAATCAAATCCTGCTGTTAACGCCCACGCTTTTAAACCATCTGATCTCAAGTAATTCACATACCTTAAGCTCACACCCTTCCAAAGAAACAATTTTTTATTTCCCAACTTCATTCTACTAATACCATAGAGTGGTGCAATATCAATTCCTCCCCCAAATTTGTGCGCGGAGAAGCCTGATAAATCGTAATCTGAAGTAAAGAACGTTTCCCCGATAGTATGTACACCGTATGGAGCAAAATATCGGGCTTGAGATTGAATGTGATAACGATACAAGGGATACATTTTCAACCAATCAGTGACCTTAACTACCACTTCAAGTTCACTCGTAAAGGCTTTAACATCCCACGTATCCCAGTAAACACGGTTAAATGTTCGCACAATAAATCGATCTCCAAGGTAGGCGTTCAATCGAAGACCAACAGGAACCTTAATTCGTGATATTGGTAAAATTTCAATTTCTGCGATCTCCTGATTTTGCATATAAACCCTATGGAATGGAGTTGAAAGTAAACCAAACTGACCCAAACCATCGACAGTAATAGCGCCTTTCAAGCGTTTATTAACGATGAACGATTCAGTTAATGTCAACCCGACAGTATGACGTTTGTTTAAGGCTAAGTATTCATTTGTACCATTTCTCAGTTCAACAGGATAGATTAATTTCCAATTGTCTAAGAAGTATTTACCTGAGATCGAAAAGTCACGCCCTTTTTTCTTGTTCTCTTTGCTGAAGGTGAAACCTGTGGACAAGGAAATTACATCGAATTCTGTTGATCCACCAACCATATAGGATTTGGATGTATTCTTCTTCAAATTCTTCTTTCCATAAATAACAGAAAGGTATCCCCGCGTATCACCCGAAGAAGCCCCTGAAATATGATTAGAGCTTACGTATGGATTATCGATATTGTCTGATGATGCCGAAGAATAAAAGTCTACTCCACCGTTAACATCGAGTGTACGAATTGAATCCAACGGGACATGCACATATATGGAAGGCGCAATGTTATTTAAGGTCTCCGTTCCTTCACCTCCCGTTACTGGAGAATGATTTCCCGTCTGTTCGTAATAATTCGCAATGATATTAATCTCAATTGGATCAAGATGAATCTTTGTTGAGTCCTGTGCAATTGCCGCAGAGCCAAAAAGCGCCAGTGCAATGGTTGTGAGTTTAGTTAGTTGCATCCACATCCCCCTCCTGATTTTCCTCCACTAGCTCCAGATGCACCTTCGCGGTACGACTCAAAGCCAAGCTCAAACATTTCTATCTTCTTACTTGCAGTATCCATTTCCTTGTCATTCAAATACATCTTCTGATATTCCTTCACAGAAACACAAGAATTAAAGATGAATCCACAGGTGACGAGTAAGCACACTATGATTATTTTACTTTTCATATCTCCGATAATTTGAATCGATATTTGCGGAAAAGTAGACATCATCGTTTTCATCGATAATGATTCCTTCCACACCAGTTAATTGATTAATAAAGTCCATTCCATCTATTCTCCCTAGAACAAAAACTGTCGTTGAGAGTGCATCCGCGAGTTCGGCATCAGGACAAATAATTGTGACACTTTTCATATTCACAACTGGCCATCCTGTTTTTGGATTCAAAATGTGACAGTAGCGCACTCCGTCAATGTCAACATATTTTTCATAGTTTCCTGACGTAACGATTGCTTGGTTAGTCGATGGAATCCACATGAGAACATCATTGTCCACTTTTGGATTTTGTATTCCTACATTCCATGCGCTCCCGTCTGGTTTTGCTCCCCAACTGATTAAATCTCCACCAGCATTTACAACTCCTCCTTCAGCTCCAGCTTCCATCATGATCATCTTCGCACGATTCGCTGCGAATCCTTTTCCAATTGCTCCGAAGCCAATCCTCATGCCCTTTTCCTTGAGAAAAACAGTACTATCATCTCTATTTAGGATGATTTTCTGATAGTCCACTTTACTTAGCGCTCTTCCAATTGCTTCGTCATATGGTTTCGTTACGGCTTCCTTTGAGAAATCCCATAAATCATTCATTGCAGCAAAGGAAATGTCAAAATATCCATTCGACAACTCCGAGATTTTCTTTGATCGACGAATCAGTTCAAACAACTCTTCCGACACCTTAACAGGTCTAATGCCAGCATTCTTATTTATCAAACTCGTTTCAGAATCCGGCTGCCAACTACTTATTATTGCCTCAATTCGCTGAACTTCTGAGAGTCCTGCTTGCAGTGAATTATTAGCAATAGACTTGTCACTCGCCACCGCTGTAAATGTGAAACTTGATCCCATCAAAATTGTATCAAGAGACAAAGAGACTTGAGCAAACGAAAGGTTTGAGCAAAAAAGAATAAAGATGAACGGGATTATTCTCATTCAATAAATGTTTTAATCGATGTGATATACTCCTCAACAGTTTTGGATGGATATGTCATCTCTCCCAATTTTTCACCTTTTGCATTTAGTATAATGACTTTTGGAAACGAACCATCAGGATTAAACTTTTCCGCCAATGCATCGTTATGCTTTACTTGTTCCTTGCTGAGCTTATTTTCCTTCTTCATTGGGAAATCCACCTTTAGCATTGTCAAATTTCCTGAATAAAAATCAATGAAATCTGAATTTTCAAAAAGCGTATGTTCTAATCGCTTGCAGTTTGCACACCAATCTGAACCTTGAAAACTCATGAGTATAATTTGTTCGGAGGACGTAGCAGAGCTTTTCGCACGCTCAAAATCAGTATTCCAATAAATCGTTTGGATCTCATCTCGCGAAAAGGATAATAGCATCAATCCTAATCCAAGGACCATACTTTTGAAAAAAGCATTTTTCATAATAATATTATTTATTGATTAAAAGGAAATTCTGTCTTCTGTAACACCATGACACAAGTTACATTGACCATTGAATATTTTTCCAGTCATGTGTTGCTCTGTTCCGTTTCCTGACTTTATACTAACGTGTAGTCCATCTACAAAATCAATTGGTTCTGTCGTATACAAATTCCCATCAGCATCAATCTCAATTGAGTCGATTGCTGGTGACGCCCAATCTTTATATAAGTATACCGTTCCATCTCCTACACTCCCGTAGACAGATCCACCGACTGAAAACCAACCATCACCTTGACCTTCGGTATAATGGCAGTTCATGCAATTCTGCCCTTTTTTGTGACCTTCGTCATCACCGTGTTTACTAATCTCAGTGTCGTTTTTTCCTTGCGTCCATTTTTTACATTTCACAAATGTAAATGTTATAACAAGCAAAAAAACAGTCAATAATAGACGATACAGGGGGGAATTTGAGGAGTCGCGCATGTTTATAGTTCTGGTTTAATTGAAAATGCTATGTAAGCATAGTTTACAAAACGAATACTAAATGGATTTATTACACGGGTAAAAAATCAGTGAACAAATTATCCTTTGAGTATTCGTAAAGTCCATCGGTACAAAGCTAATGATATGTTTAAACCTTTTGAGGAAATATATTAAGCTTATCTTATTTCTCGGCAGGTATTTCACTGAAGAGTTTTTCAATTTCATTTGAATAAGGCTCTTTTCGCATTAGTCCATTTCGGTTCCGTGCGATCTCCACCCAACGGTAAACCCATGAAATCCCCCATTTTCTAAAATAGTAATCGGGCTGAGTATACATTGGATCCGAGATTGCTTCATCGAGCCCAATAAACTCGTAACCCTGCGCTTCTAGTCTATTCAGAAGTTGACCTAAATAGTCTTCGTTTAGTCGATTATCATGACAGAGATAAATTTGCTTGACACTTCTTCCATATTGTTCATGTGTAAGCGAGTCAAAATAATCAAACAATAGTACCGTTTGTTCGACGTACTCCTCACCAAGCCATTGCGCAGAATCGGTATCTCCAGCATCCAGATAATTCTCGTATAAGGCATTATACATCCAATCTGAGCTCTCAATAGTAAATGGTGTGATTTGGTAGTTGTTTTCAGTAAGAAACGCTGTGATCAATGCGTGCTGTGTTGAATCAATTCCTAGGTCGTTATATGGAAATCTAAACTGCTTCAATGATTTTTGATGACGATCAACTATTGCTCGGGTATATTTCTCTCCGCGAATAATATCCGCCGTAAATACGTCATATCCGACTTCCGAATAGCGCGAATGGGAGAAAGTATGATTTCCAGCAGTTACATATTCTTTGCCAATCCAAGATTTCAATAAGTCCAGATTCTTTAGAGAATCGCCTTTATAAAGTAGGCCCTCATTAATAAATATCGCAACCGGGATGTTCAATTTATCTAATGAATCAAGTAATCGAGATTGAAACCCATTTTCCTTGAAATTACGCGTGTTTGGAACATCATCAATTGTAATTGCGACTTTCTTTATCTCCTTTTTCAATGTTCTATCAAACCAATCAATTAAGATCGAGTCAAGTTCTGGACGCATATTCGAGAAAGAATGATTCGTTTCATATACGTAGAACTCGTGTGGGAAATCAATTGAATCTAGGCGCTTAGAAAATCGTTCCGTTTGACGGTAATCTACATGACGGTCTTTTGTTCCATTTAACATGAGCAAAGAAGTCCTTCTATTCAATTTATCAGCCCAGAAATATGGTGATCGGTCCCTTATTGATTCCATCTTTGTTTCAACATAATCCGGGATGTATTTCGAAAAGACTGTTTCCTCCAATCCTGGTCTTTCACTTAGTGTACTGAATAAATCTGGAGCCCCACTCACGAGCACAGTACTTTTTATTTGACAAGATCCTTTCAAGGCGAGACAGGTCATCATCGCGCCTCTTGACCAACCCATCATTCCAATTCGATTAGAATCAACATTAGATAAGCCCTTTGTTATCAGGAAAAGGTTCAAGACATCAGTTGTATCAGCACCACCGTATTCATCTTCCCAACGATAATTAGAAGCAGTCACTACATATCCTTCGCTGGCAACATTCCCGAGGATCGAAACAAGCATATCAGTTGATAAAATCGCAAATTCACGATTCCCTCCTCGGTTAAAAATGATTGCTGGATAGACCATATTTACTTTCGGCTCCATCAATAGCCCTCGTACAATTAAGTCATCACTGAGGTAGGTAACTTCGAAGCATTGAACGCTTGACAAGTTGGGATTATCGCCTTCATAGGACGACAAATCCACAGCTATTTTACTTAACCATGATTGATCTTGACCGCATGTGATAAACGAAAGAGTTAACAGAATTAAAGTAAGAAATGCTTTCATCTTCCAAAATTAATTCAATAATGGTATGAATACTACATCTTGCGTTAACTCTTGTTAATCTAAGTAAACGAAAAAAGGCAACCTTCCATGATGGAAAGTTGCCTTTTCTTTTTATTAACTAAGTAACGTTTGACTGAACAAACGCTACAAATTATCCTACTATTTCAGCATCTGTAGATTCAGGCTTCATTGCTTCCATTTTTTCTTTGGAACCAACTAGAATTTTTTGGAAGTGACGTACTCCTGTTCCTGCTGGGATTAAGTGTCCAACAATTACATTTTCTTTCAATCCAAGTAAATTATCTTCTCTACCAGAGATCGCTGCTTCATTCAATACTTTCGTCGTTTCCTGGAACGATGCCGCAGACATAAACGATTGTGTTTGAAGTGATGCACGTGTAATCCCTTGCAATAAGGCAGTCGATGTTGCCGGAACAGCATCTCTTGCATCAACTAAGGCTTTATCCGTACGTTTCATTTGAGAATTCTCATCGCGCAATCTTCTTGCTGAAACGATTTGTCCCTCTTTTAACGTAGTAGATCCACCACTTTCAAGAATAACCTTCATTCCGAAGACTGAATCATTCTCTTCCATGACATCAGCTCTGTGAATTGATTGTCCTTCCAAGAAGCGAGTATCTCCAGCATCAACGATTTGAGCTTTCAACATCATCTGACGAACGATTACTTCGAAGTGCTTGTCATTAATTTTCACCCCTTGAAGACGGTATACCTCTTGAATTTCATTCACTAAGTATTCCTGTACCTTCGTTGGACCTTCAATGTTCAAGATGTCACGTGGAGTAACTGCTCCAACAGACAAGGCTTGACCAGCACGAACGAAATCGTTCTCTTGTACTAAGATATGTTTCGAAAGTGGCACGAGGTACTTACGTACTTCACCTGTTTTCGAAGTGATTTTAATCTCACGGTTACCACGTTTGATCTTACCATATTCAGCAACACCGTCAATTTCTGACACTACTGCTGGATTCGATGGGTTACGTGCTTCGAATAATTCCGTTACACGAGGAAGACCTCCGGTGATATCCCCAGACTTACCAGCCTTACGTGGAATCTTAACCAAAATTTGTCCCGCTTCAATTTTATCTCCGTCTTTCACAGCAATATGTGAATCAACAGGAATACTATATTCACGAATTACTTCTTTCGATTTAGGGTCGATAATATGGATGGAAGGGTTTCTCTTTTTATCACGCGATTCAGTAATTACTTTTTCAGTAAATCCTGTTTGCTCATCCACTTCTTCACGGAAAGTAAGTCCTTCAATAATATTATCGAAGACAACTGTACCTTTCAACTCAGAAATGATTACCGCGTTGTATGGATCCCATTTACAGATCACGTCACCTCTTTTCAAAGTGTCACCACTTTCAACAAAGATTTCAGATCCGTAAGGAATATTACCAGTCATGGTAATGTTTCCTTTAGAATCAGTCAACTTCAATTCAGAAGCACGACCAATTACAACTCTAACATCCTCTCCTTCTTTGTTCTTACGTATAAGTGTACGAAGTTCATCGATTTCGATAGTACCAGACGATTTTGCTTTCATATCAGAATCATCTGTAATGTTTGAAGCTGTACCCCCAACGTGGAATGTACGAAGCGTCAACTGTGTACCAGGCTCTCCAATTGATTGGGCAGCAACTACACCTACAGCATCTCCAATTTGTGCATTTCTATGTGTTGCCAAGTTTCGTCCGTAACATTTAGAACAAACTCCACGACGCATTTCACATGTCAATACAGATCGAATTTCAACTTCATCGATTTCTGCAGTTTGTATTGCCTCAGCAATAACTTCAGTAATCAACTCACCAGCGGCAATGATTAATTCATCCGTATCTGGAATGAACACATCTGTTACAACTGAACGACCAAGGATACGATCATATAATGGTTCAACGATCTCATCATTTTTCTTTAATGGCGTAGCCACGATACCTCTTAATGTACCACAATCAGGTAGATTGATGACAACATCCTGCGCAACATCTACTAGACGACGTGTCAAGTAACCTGCATCGGCTGTTTTCAAGGCAGTATCGGCAAGACCTTTACGTGCACCGTGAGTAGAGATAAAGTACTCAAGGATGGAAAGACCTTCCTTAAAGTTCGAAAGAATCGGATTCTCAATAATATCTTGTGATGAAGCCCCAGATTTCTGTGGTTTCGCCATCAGACCACGCATTCCAGAAAGCTGACGAATTTGCTCTTTCGAACCACGTGCTCCTGAATCGTACATCATGTAGATTGAGTTAAACCCTTGTTGATCGTTTTTCAACTGATCCATAAGCGTCTGCGTCAAACGAGAGTTTGTATGCGTCCAGATATCAATAATTTGGTTGTAACGCTCGTTGTTGGTAATAAGCCCCATGTTATAGTTGGCCATTACTTCCTTCGCGTCACCTTCAGCTTTTTCAACTAAAGCAACTTTTTCCTTAGGAACAATAATATCGTCCAAGTTGAAAGACAATCCACCGACAAATGCCATGTGGTATCCTAACTCTTTAATATCATCCAAGAACTGAGCAGTACGAGAAGTTCCACAAATCTTCAATACACCACCAATCATATCACGAAGAGCTTTCTTCGTCATTACACCGTCGATATATCCAGCTTCATCTGGAACTTTTTCATTAAATAGAACTCGACCACAAGTCGTTTCGATCATTCTAATAATGATCTCTCCGTTTTCATCGATGTCCTTTGTTTTCACTTTAATTGCAGCATGAAGATCCAAAGCACCTTCATTGTTTGCGATAATAACCTCTTCAGGAGAGTAGAAAATTCCACCTTCTCCTTTAACGATATCATCGCCCATTGTCGTTTTGGACTTTGTAATGTAGTACAGACCCAAGACCATATCCTGTGAAGGTACAGCAATAGGAGCTCCATTTGCAGGGTTCAAAATGTTGTGCGAAGCCAACATTAATATTTGTGCTTCAAGAATTGCAGCATTACCAAGTGGTAAGTGAACTGCCATCTGATCACCATCGAAATCGGCGTTGAAGGCTGTCGTTACCAATGGGTGCAGACGAATTGCTTTTCCTTCAATCAATTTCGGTTGGAACGCTTGAATACCTAAACGGTGAAGCGTAGGAGCCCTGTTCAAAAGAACTGGATGTCCTTTCAAAATGTTCTCCAAAATATCCCAAACTACTGGTTCTTTACGGTCAACAATTTTCTTTGCAGATTTTACAGTCTTTACAATTCCACGTTCGATCATCTTACGGATGATGAATGGCTTGTAAAGCTCAGCAGCCATTCCTTTAGGAAGACCACACTCATGCAATTTCAAATCCGGTCCAACAACAATTACGGAACGTGCAGAATAATCAACACGTTTTCCAAGTAAGTTTTGACGGAAACGACCTTGTTTACCTTTCAATGAATCAGAAAGTGATTTCAACGGACGATTCGATTCAGTTTTCACTGCTGACGACTTACGAGAGTTATCGAACAATGAATCTACTGACTCTTGAAGCATACGCTTCTCGTTACGTAGAATTACCTCTGGTGCTTTGATCTCGATCAATCGTTTCAAACGATTGTTACGAATAATCACACGACGGTAAAGGTCATTTAAATCTGATGTTGCAAATCGACCTCCATCTAATGGAACAAGTGGACGTAATTCTGGTGGAATCACCGGAACAACTTTCACAATCATCCACTCTGGACGGTTTTCGATACGGTTCTGAGAATCTCTCATCGCCTCAACAACTTGAAGACGTTTCAATGCTTCGTTCTTACGTTGTACAGATGTTTCTGTATTCGCTTTGTGACGAAGATCGTAAGACGTTGCTTCCAAATCCATAGTTCTAAGCAAATCGTACAATGCTTCCGCACCCATTTTTGCAATGAACTTGTTAGGATCTGCATCCTCTAAGTATTGATTTTCTTTTGGAAGAACGTCAAGGATATCCAAGTACTCCTCTTCCGTAATGAAATCGATTCTGTTTATCTCCGAACCATCTTCCATCGTTGCGATACCCGCTTGGATAACTACATAACGTTCGTAATAGATGATTTGATCCAACTTCTTTGTAGGAAGTCCTAGGAGGTAACCAATTTTATTTGGCAACGAACGGAAGTACCAGATGTGTGCAACAGGAACCACCAATGAGATGTGTCCCATACGCTCACGACGTACTTTCTTTTCCGTTACTTCAACTCCACAACGGTCACAAACGATTCCTTTGTATCGGATTCTTTTGTATTTACCACAGTGGCATTCGTAATCTTTAACAGGCCCAAAAATACGTTCGCAGAATAAACCATCTCTTTCTGGTTTGTATGTACGATAGTTAATCGTTTCTGGCTTAAGCACTTCACCACTTGATTTTTCGAGGATCATCTCTGGAGACGCCAACGAAATCGTGATTTTGTTGAAGTTACTTTGTTTTTTTGGTGTATCTTTTCTGTAAGCCATAATATTGCTTGTTTCTTTAATTCAAAGGTGATTAATCCATTGTGACGTTAAGACACAATCCTCGTAATTCGTGCAACAATACGTTGAATGATTCAGGAATTCCAGGTGATGGAATGTTGTCTCCTTTAACGATTGCTTCGTATGCTTTCGCACGACCAATCACATCATCCGACTTCACTGTCAAGATTTCTTGCAAGATGTTTGCAGCTCCAAACGCCTCAAGCGCCCAAACTTCCATCTCTCCGAAACGTTGACCTCCAAACTGTGCCTTACCTCCAAGTGGTTGTTGAGTAATCAACGAGTAAGGTCCGATTGAACGAGCGTGCATTTTATCGTCTACCATGTGAGATAATTTCAACATGTAGATGATACCGACTGTTGCAGTTTGATGGAAACGTTCTCCTGTTCCTCCATCGTACAAGTAAGTTTTACCTGAACGTGGAATTCCAGCTTTGTCAGAATATTCATCAATTTGAGTAGGGTGCGCACCATCAAAAATTGGTGTTGCGAACTTCAATCCTAATTTCTCACCTGCCCAACCAAGAACAGTTTCATAAATCTGACCAAGGTTCATACGTGACGGTACCCCAAGTGGGTTCAACACGATATCAACTGGTGTTCCATCTTCCAAGAACGGCATGTCTTCAGCACGAACGATATTGGCAACAATACCTTTATTTCCGTGACGACCGGCCATCTTATCACCGACTTTCAATTTACGTTTCTTCGCAATGTACACTTTCGCCATTTTCACGATTCCTGCTGGAAGTTCATCTCCAACTGAAATATGGAATTTCTTACGTTTGTACGTTCCGAGTAGATCGTTTGACTTAATGTTGAAGTTGTGAATTACTCGACCAACCAATGCGTTAACATCATTATCGCCAGTCCAATCAAGAGGGTTCACAATTGAATAATCAATTACTCCAAGATTACGCGCCGAGAACTTCGTTCCTTTCTTAATAATCTCTTCCTTAAAGTTATTGAATACTCCTGCCGACTTCGTGTCACCAATGATATCAATTAACTTATCTACTAATCTTCCTTTCAACTCAGCAAATTCCGAATCGAAATCTGAATCAAGACTTTCCAAAACTGGTTTGTCTTGTGCTTTTGCCTTACGATCTTTAACAGCTCGAGAGAACAATTTCTTCTGAATTACTACTCCTTTCAATGAAGGACCAGCTTTCAACGAAGCATCTTTCACATCACCAGCTTTATCTCCGAAGATTGCACGAAGCAATTTCTCTTCAGGCGAAGGATCTGTTTCCCCTTTTGGTGTAATCTTACCAATAAGGATATCTCCTTCTGTGATTTCAGCTCCAATACGGATCAAACCGTTCTCGTCCAAATCCTTAGTTGCTTCTTCACTTACGTTAGGAATATCAGCTGTAAGCTCTTCCATTCCACGTTTCGTGTCACGCACATCTAAAGAATACTCATCAATGTGAATAGATGTAAATACATCATCACGCACTACACGTTCAGAAATTACGATCGCATCCTCAAAGTTATATCCTTTCCAAGGCATGAAGGCCACTTTCAAGTTCTGTCCAAGTGCTAATTCACCTGCTTGAGTTGCGTATCCTTCACACAATACTTGTCCTTCTTCAACTACGTCACCTTTCTTAACGATCGGCTTCAAGTTCATACAAGAACCTTGGTTTGTTTTTTGGAATTTCGTCAATGAGTAGCGTCTAACTTCACCATCGAAACTCACAATTTTATCTTCTTTTGTCCAGCTGTACTTCAATACGATTTCTCTCGAATCTACGTATTCAACTACACCATTTCCTTCCGCGTTGATCAATACACGAGAATCTTTCGCTACTAGCTCTTCGATTCCTGTACCAACGATTGGCGAATTTGGTTGCAATAAAGGAACAGCTTGACGCTGCATGTTCGATCCCATCAACGCACGATTGGCATCATCATGTTCCAAGAATGGAATAGAAGATGCTGCAATTGATGCAATTTGATTGGCTCCAACGTCCATTAACGTAAGATCTGTTGGAGGCACTACAGGGAAGTCACCTTCGCGACGTGCTTTAACAGTTTCCGTTAAGAAATTTCCTTTATCATCAATCTGAGCATTTGCTTGCGCAATTGTTTGCTCGTCTTCCTCCTCTGCAGAAAGGTAAATTGGTTCTGATATTCCATCAACCTTACCTTTAATAACTGCACGGTATGGAGTTTCAATGAATCCAAGTTTGTTCACTTTGGCAAATACACATAATGAAGAAATCAAACCAATGTTTGGTCCCTCTGGTGTTTCAATCGTACAAAGACGACCGTAGTGTGTGTAGTGAACATCACGTACCTCAAATCCTGCTCTTTCACGGGAAAGTCCACCAGGTCCTAGTGCCGACAGACGGCGCTTATGTGTTACCTCAGATAGTGGATTCGTTTGATCCATGAATTGAGATAACTGGTTTGTTCCGAAGAACGAGTTGATTACGGAAGAAAGTGTCTTCGCGTTGATCAAGTCAATAGGTGTAAATACTTCGTTATCACGAACATTCATACGCTCACGGATCGTTCTAGCCATACGTGCTAAACCAACTCCGAATTGCGAGTACAATTGTTCACCAACTGTTCTTACACGACGATTTGAAAGGTGATCGATATCATCAACTTCAGCTTTCGAGTTAATCAATTCGATCAAGTACTTGATGATCGAAATCATATCTGTTTTGGTCAATACACGAGACGTTTCGTCCATGTTATCTCCCAATTTCTTATTCAAACGGAAACGACCAACTTCACCAAGGTCATAACGCGTATCAGAGAAAAATAATTTTTCAAATACTCCTTTTGCCGTTTCATAATCTGGCGGCTCAGCATTACGCAATTGGCGGTAGATATGCTCTACTGCTTCTTTTTCAGAGTTTGAAGTATCTTTCTGAAGAGTATTGTAGATAATTGTAAAATCAGCGCTGTTTACATCTTCCTTATGAAGGATGATTGTTTTAGCTCCTGAATCTATAATTAGCTCAATGTGTTCTTCTTCGAGAATAGTTTCACGATCGAGTAATACTTCATTACGTTCGATTGAAACTACCTCACCTGTATCTTCATCTACGAAATCTTCAACCCATGATTTCAAGACACGAGCAGCCAATTTACGGCCCAACGCTTTCTTAAGGTTTGCTTTTGTCGCTTTAAGCTCATCAGCAAGATCGAAAATTTCTAGAATGTCCTTATCACTTTCGTAACCGATTGCGCGGAACAATGTAGTAACAGGTAATTTCTTTTTACGRTCGATATAAGCATACATAACACTATTAATGTCAGTTGCGAATTCGATCCAAGATCCTTTAAACGGGATCACACGTGCCGAGTACAATTTAGTACCGTTAGCGTGACGACTCTGTCCAAAGAAAACTCCTGGAGAACGGTGCAATTGAGAAACAATAACTCGTTGTGCTCCATTTACCACGAATGATCCTTTAGGAGTCATGTATGGAATTGTACCAAGATATACATCTTGAACGATCGTTTCGAAATCTTCATGTTCCGGATCAGTACAATATAATTTAAGTTTCGCTTTTAAAGGGACGCTATACGTCAGACCACGGTCGATACATTCTTCGATTGTGTATCGAGGTGGATCAATAAAATAATCTAGAAACTCTAAAACGAATTGGTTTCTTGTATCTGTAATTGGGAAATTTTCTGCGAACACTTTAAAAAGTCCTTCACTATCCCGGTTTTCTGGAGTTGTTTCTAATTGAAAAAACTCTCTGAATGATTTTAGTTGAATATCCAAAAAATCTGGATATGCGAACTGATTTTTGCTCGACGCAAAATTCACTCTTGTTGATAATTTGCTTGCTGTTGCCAAGGTCAAACGTTTTTGGTGAAAATTAATAGCACAACTGTACCCTCTGCGAAAAAACAGGAATAGGCATCCCGACATTTCGTCGGGACACCTTTCCTAAAATGTTTATGTGAAGTATTACTTTACTTCAACCTCAGCTCCTGCTTCTTCTAAAGAAGTTTTCAGACCTTCAGCTTCGTCTTTAGATACACCTGCTTTCAAAGTTGTTGGTGCACTATCAACTAGTTCTTTAGCTTCTTTCAAACCAGCACCAGTCAATTCTTTTACCAATTTAACTACTGCAAGTTTAGAACCACCTGCTGCTTTAAGAATCACATCGAATTCTGTTTGCTCAGCAGCAGCTTCTTCACCACCACCACCAGCAGCAACTGCTACCGCTGCAGCTGCAGGTTCGATTCCGTACTCATCCTTAAGGATAGTTGCTAGTTCACTTACGTCTTTAACAGTTAAGTTAACTAACGCGTCTGCCATTTCTTTCAAATCAGCCATTTTATTTTAATTTTAAGTAATTCGTAAATAATAATTATGCTCTTTCTTCGAGCGTTTTAAGGATACCAGCAATTTTACCACCAGCACCTTTAAGTCCAGAAATAACGTTCTTAGCAGGACTTTGGAGTAATCCAATAAGTTCTCCAAGCATTTCTTCTTTGCTCTTGATATCAGCTAATGTTTGCAATTGGTCATCGCCAACGTAAACACTTTCATTAATCCAAGCACCTTTAAGAATTGGCTTATCAGATTTCTTACGAACATCTTTGATAAGTTTTGCTGGGGCATTACCAATTTCTGCAAACATAATTGAAGTCGCACCTTTCAATGTACCTCTAAGGTCACCGAAATCTTTGTCTTCAGTACGATCCATTGCTTTCTCAAGTAATGTGTTTTTTACAACACGCACACTTACGTTAGCTTTGAATGCTTTACGTCGCAAACTGTTTACTGCCTCTACTGTTAATTCTGCTGTATCCGTTAAGTAGATTACGTTGTTATTTGCTAAATCATTAGCCAACTCATCTACATACTTTGCTTTTTCTTCTTTAGTCATTTTAAATCCGTTTTAAGCAATGAAAGACTTAGCGTCTATAAGAATACTAGGACTCATAGTAGAACTAATGTAAATGCTCTTAATATAAGTTCCTTTCGATGATGAAGGTTTCATTTTGATTAAAGTCTGAAGTAACTCATTTGCGTTCTCTTCAATTTTTTCTTTGTCAAAACTTGCCTTACCAACAGACGAATGGATGATCCCATATTTATCAACTTTAAAGTCGATTTTACCTGCTTTCACTTCAGTTACTGCTTTAGCCACGTCCATTGTTACTGTACCAGTTTTCGGATTCGGCATTAAACCACGTGGACCTAAAATTCGTCCAAGTGCTCCTACTTTCCCCATTACTGCTGGCATCGTAATAATAACGTCGATATCAGTCCAACCTCCTTTGATTTTATCAATGAACTCGTCCAAACCAACGAAATCGGCACCCGCGTCTTTTGCTTCTTGCTCCTTATCAGGAGTACATAGTACAAGAACTTTTAGGTCCTTACCTGTACCATGCGGCAATGCAACGGTTCCTCTTACCATTTGGTTTGCTTTTCTTGGATCTACTCCTAGACGAATACAAACATCAACTGAGGCGTCAAACTTTGCTGTTGAAACCTCCTTAACTAAACTACATGCGTCTGCTAAGCTGTAAGCCTTCTCTGCGACAATTTTCGCGAGGGCCTCTTTTCTTTTTTTAGAAATTCTTGCCATAACAATTACATTAATTAGTTTTAGGTGCTTCACCACCTTTTACTACAACTCCCATACTTCTTGCTGTCCCGGCGATCATGCGCATTGCAGAATCTACGGTAAAACAATTCATATCTTGCAACTTGTCTTCAGCAATAATGCGAACTTTATCCCAAGAAATATTCCCTACTTTCATACGGTTTGGTTCAGATGAACCTTTCTTAAGATTAATTTGCTCTAAAATCTGGACAGCTGCTGGAGGTGTTTTGATTACGAAATCAAACGATTTATCAACATAAACTGTGATAACCGCTGGTAGAACTTTTCCAGGACGATCTTGCGTACGAGCATTAAACTGCTTGCAAAATTCCATAATGTTAACCCCTTTTGCACCAAGTGCGGGACCAACAGGAGGAGCTGGATTAGCTGCACCACCTTTGATCTGTAATTTGATCAAACCTGCTACTTCTTTAGCCATTTGTATTGAATTGTGTAGTCAAACATGATTACTTGCGGGAAGCTTTCAATCGCTTTCATCACTTCTACGGTTAATATACTCTTTAAACTTCTTTTTCTACTTGCATGTAGCTTAACTCGAGAAGGTTCTTTCTTCCGAAGATCTTCACCATTACCTTCAGTTTCTTCTTCTCTTCGTTGATATCATCAATTACACCACTAAAGTTATTGAAAGGACCATCTATTACTTTAACAGCCTCACCAACAACAAATGGTATTTTCATTTCTGCTTCTTCTGAAGAAAGCTCATCCACTTTACCGAGGATACGATTCACCTCAGATAATCTCATCGGATGTGGATCTCCACCTTTCTCAGCACCTAGGAAACCAATAACATTTGGAATACCTTTAATAACGTGAGGAACTTCACCCGTAAGTGCTGCTTCTACCAAAACGTAACCAGGAAGATATGCTTTCTCCTTGCTTACTTTTTTTCCGTTTCGGATTTGAAATACTTTCTCTGTAGGAATTAGTACTTGTCCAACGAAATCGTCCAACTTAAGACGTGAAATCTCCATGTCTAAGTACTCCTTAACCTTTTTTTCTTTACCGCTAATAGCACGAACAACGTACCAACGCATTTTAATCTCTCCCATTGGGTATGACTATTTAAAAATTTGGTAGATAAATCCTAGTGCTCCTTGCCAAGTTGCATTTTTATCTCCTGTAATACCGAATGCGTAGTCCATTACAAAAATCATCATCGCAATCATTACAGAAGCAACAACAACAATGATTGTGTTACTTTGAAGCTCTTTCCATGTCGGCCACGTTACTCTGTGGAGCATTTCGGTCGCAGTTTCACTGAAATATTCTTTCACTTTTGACATTTCTTCTATTTTGCACGGGCGGTAGGGTTCGAACCCACGACCATTGGATTTGGAATCCAGTACTCTACCAACTGAGCTACGCCCGTATAAAAAGGGGAGCAAAACTCCCCTTTAAATTATTTATAGTGTTCGTATGCTTATGCTGTGATCTCAGTCACCTGCCCAGCTCCTACAGTTCTACCACCCTCACGGATTGCAAAACGAAGACCCTTGTGCATAGCGATTGCTACGATCAACTTAACGTTAATTGTAACGTTATCTCCAGGCATAACCATGTCACGACCTTCTTCTAAGAAAATCTCACCAGTAACATCTGTTGTTCTAAAGTAGAACTGTGGACGGTACTTGTTATGGAATGGAGTGTGACGTCCACCTTCTTCTTTCTTCAATACGTAGATCTCAGCTTTAAACTCAGCATGAGGAGTAGTTGAACCTGGCTTACAGATTACCATTCCACGTTTGATTTGAGCTTTCTCAATACCACGTAGTAAGATACCAACGTTATCTCCAGCTTCTCCACGATCTAAGATCTTACGGAACATCTCAACACCTGTACAAGTAGAAGTCAATTTCTCAGCTCCCATCCCTAGGATCTCCAAAGGATCACCAGTGTTAACAATACCCATTTCGATACGACCTGTAGCAACAGTTCCACGACCAGTAATTGTAAATACATCCTCAACTGGCATCAAGAAAGGCTTATCGATATCACGTGGTGGCAATTCGATATAAGTATCAACTGCTTCCATTAATTCGTTGATCTTCTCAACCCATTCATCTTCTCCATTCAATGCACCAAGTGCAGAACCTTGAATTACTGGAACGTTGTCTCCATCGTAATCGTAGAAAGAAAGCAATTCTCTGATTTCCATATCTACCAATTCCAATAGCTCTTCATCATCAACCATATCCACTTTATTCATGAATACAACCATTCTTGGAACACCAACTTGGCGTCCTAAAAGGATGTGCTCACGTGTTTGTGGCATTGGCCCATCTGTAGCAGCTACAACTAGGATTGCACCGTCCATTTGAGCTGCTCCTGTAACCATGTTCTTTACGTAATCAGCGTGACCTGGACAGTCAACGTGAGCGTAATGACGATTTTTAGTTGCGTACTCAATGTGAGACGTGTTAATTGTGATACCGCGTTCTTTTTCTTCCGGCGCATTATCGATAGAAGAGAAATCACGAGTTTCAGCAAGACCTTGACTAGCTAGTACGCTTGAGATAGCAGCTGTCAAAGTTGTTTTTCCATGATCGACGTGACCAATTGTTCCAATATTCACGTGTGGTTTGGAACGATCGAAAGTTTCCTTAGCCATTGTTCTGTTTTTGTTACTTAGTTATTAATAAAACTCTTATATATGCAAAAATCACCCTATTTTTGGGTGAACCATTTATTTCACTCTTCTGAGCCAATGACGAGAATTGAACTCGCGACCTCTTCCTTACCAAGGAAGTGCTCTTCTACTGAGCTACATCGGCAAATTAAAGTAATTCCAAATGCTTCTCGAAAACAGTTTTCTGTTTTCGAGAAGCGTTGAGCGGGAGACGAGATTCGAACTCGCGACCCTCAGCTTGGAAGGCTGACGCTCTACCAACTGAGCTACTCCCGCTTATTAAATTTTATTTCAGAAAAACACATCAGTGGGGAGAGCAGGATTCGAACCTGCGAAGACGTAGTCAGCAGATTTACAGTCTGCCCTCGTTGGCCGCTTGAGTATCTCCCCAACACTTAGAGCCGATGGAGGGACTCGAACCCCCGACCTGCTGATTACAAATCAGCTGCTCTAGCCAGCTGAGCTACATCGGCACATGTGTGAATTTCTTCAATATTTGAAAGAACTTTAAAAGTGTTACCCCCGTTTGGGGAGTGCAAATGTAGTGAACTATTTCTTTCCGACAATGCTTTTTTGCAAAAAAAAATCAAAAAAAATGAGGGCGATATATTTTCACCCTCATTTTCAGCTTTTTAGACTTTTTACGCCACCTTGGATTTGTATTTTTCTAGCTGTCGTTTTAATGCATCGACAACATTATCTGTTGCTTCTTCGAAACTTTTGCATTGCTTTTTAGCAAACAATTCGCTCCCTGGCAATAATAATTTAACCTCCGCTATTTTATTTTCCTTGTCGCTATTCTTATCGACCCTTAAATATACTTCGCTCGCGATAATTTGATCGGACATCAATCCTAGTTTTTTAACTTTCTCGTGAATAAAATCAACTAACTTTTTATCTGCTGTAAAATGTACAGTGTTCACCTTGAAATCCATCTTGCATTATTTTTGTTGCCCCCTTGGATGAGACTGTGAATAAATTGCTGTCAGCTCTGCAAACGAATTATGTGTGTAAACTTGAGTCGCTGACAAGTTCGCATGCCCAAGTAGCTCTTTCAAAACTTCTAAACCAGCACCGTTGTTTAACATGTGTGTTGCGAAGGTATGTCTAAGCACATGCGGACTTTTCTTTTTTACATCCGTTGCAAGAGAAAGGTACTTATTTATTCTCCGATAAACAAACTTGGGATAGAGAATCTTACCAGTTTTTAACACAAGTAAAGAGTCGCTAGAAACACTAATTTCTCTGCGCTCATCTCTGTATTTATGGATTAATCGACTCAAGTCTTTGGAAATAGGAATGATACGCTCCTTGTTTCGTTTACCGAGTACTTTTATTTGCGAATTAGATGCATCCGAATCTTTTAAATTGATCAATTCACTCAGACGAATCCCTGTTTGATACAATAGTTCAAACATCAGTTTGTCGCGAAGACCATCGAAATCATCTGAGAAGGCATCAGAAAGCTTGCTCTCGGTAATTTGTTTTTGCTGAATGAAAGAAGGAAGTCGTTTGTTATTTTTCGGGCCGCGGACCAACTTCATTGGGTTCTCAGTAACCAGCCCTTCCCTCTTGAGCCATTTAAAGTATGTACGAAGCGTTGAGAGCTTCCGATTAACAGATTGAGCTACATAATCGTTCTCCATTAGATCCACCATCCAACCGCGAACTAATCGAGCATTCACTTCTTTCAACTCTTGTACTTCCGAAATTTCAGCGAATTCAAAAAACTGCTCAAGATCCTTTTTGTACGCGATTGCCGTATGTTGTGAAAAACGTTTTTGGGCGGAAATAAAATCAATAAAATTATCGAGCATAAAAAAAGGAGCTTTACAGCTCCTTTTACGTATTTTTTATGCTAAAAGTTACAATTATACTTCAGCAGATTGAAGTTTTTGCTTGTAAGCAGCCTTGATTCTTCCTTGACGTTTAGAAACAGAAGGCTTAGTAAACTCTCTACGTTCGCGAAGCTCACGCATCACTTTCGTCTTTTCAAATTTCTTTTTGTACTTCTTGATCGCTCTCTCGATGTTTTCACCTTCTTTAACTGGGATAATCAACATATGTTTCTTCTTTAAAATATCTTTTTTAACAATTCGTTGTTCACGATTGGGCAGCAAATATACAACTAATAAATATAATTACAATTAATCCTTTAAAATTTCTCTTGAAATTACTATTTTTTGTATCTCAGAGGTGCCTTCTCCGATGGTCATTAGCTTTGAGTCACGCAAAAACTTTTCAGCTGGGTATTCCCTTGTGTATCCGTAACCTCCCATAATTTGAACAGCTTCATTACCACATCTCACACACACCTCACTTGCGAAATATTTAGCGTAGGCTCCAAGTTTCGTAACTGGCTTGTGATTGTTCTTTGCATGGGCGGCTTGGTATGTCAATAATTCGGCAGCTTCAACCTCCGTAGCCATATCAGCCAATTTAAATCCGATTGCTTGGAACTGACCAATTGGTTTCCCAAATTGCTCGCGTTCTTTAGCGTATTTCACAGAAGCTTCATATGCTCCACGAGCAACACCACAGCTCAATGCTGCAATAGAAATTCGTCCGCCGTCAAGAACTTTCATTGCTTGAACGAACCCCATTCCTACTTCACCAATCACATTTTCCTCAGGAACCCGAACATTGTCGAAGATAAGCTCTGCTGTTTCACTTGCACGAACTCCTAATTTACCTTTGATCTTCACTGCTGAAAACCCAGGTGTTCCTTTTTCAATAATGAACGCTGTAATTCCTTTGCTATCCAATAAATCACCGGTTCTAACTAAAACCACTGAAACATCTCCAGATAACCCATGAGTGATCCAGTTTTTCGCTCCGTTAATGACCCATTCATTCCCTTCTTTAACCGCTGTTGTTTTCATTCGCATGGCATCAGAACCAGTATTCGGCTCAGTTAACGCCCATGAACCAATGAATTCACCTGACGCTAATTTTGGTAAATACTTTTTCTTTTGCTCTTCTGAACCGTGATAAAAAATATGTCCTGTACACAATGAATTATGCGCAGCAACACTTAAACCAATCCCACCACAGACTTTACCCAACTCAATTAGTGCAGTTACGTATTCAGAATATGTAAAACCACTTCCGCCATATTCCTCAGGAACATAGATTCCAAGTAAGCCTAGCTCACCCATTTTCTTCATTACATCAACAGGGAAGTATTCATCCTCATCCCATTGATTCATGTTGGGTCTTATTTCTTTCTCAGCAAAGTCACGCACCATTTGTGCAATCATTTTCTGATTTTCGTTTATCTCAAAATTCATTTAGTCTAACTTGTAAGTTGATAAGTCTTAATAGTTTACAAAACTACTAATATTGTCGGAAAAGTTCTTTAATTTCTTGTCACCCTGAAGAAAATCGAGAGCTACTAGGAAATTGAACCCAGCAACTTGCCCTCCACTCTTTGTAATTAAATGAGCCGCTGCTTCAGCAGATCCACCTGTTGCCAGTAGATCATCATGGATCAACACCTTTTGCTGATCTCCGACTGCATCCGTGTGCATTTCAATTGTCGCACTACCATATTCTAAGTCATAGTCATGACTTATTTTCTCGTAGGGCAATTTACCCTTTTTTCGAATCAGAATGAATGGAAGTCCCAGTCGCATTGCTAACGGGTATCCAAATAAGAAGCCACGAGATTCAATCCCGGCTACGGCATCAATATCTTGATCTTTGTACATATTGTACATCTCGTCCAATACTTCATTGGACAGCTCAGCATTCTGCATTATTGGCGTGATGTCTTTAAATACGATTCCTGCTTTAGGGAAGTCTGGAACATCTCTGATTGCCGCTCTTAACTTTGCTTCTACACTCATGTTATAGGGATAAATAAGGTTTAATTTTTACGAATGTCACTTCATCAATCAGTTTGGAACGCTTAATTTCTTTCACTTCTTTATAGTCTCCTGACTGTGCACGCATTTTAACAATTGAATTCGCCATCTTGTAATTGATATATGGATGCTTACTAAGCATTTCCACTGAAGCTTTATTAATTGAGATCTTTTCTACTGGTTCTGATCCGAAGTAAATAAACTCTTCAATTTCCTGGTATTTAACGAGGTCAATTTTCCAAATTTCTAATAGTTGTTCTTTGTGGATATACCCTCCAAGTCGCTCACGGTAATCGATTATTTTCTTTGAAAAATAGGATCCAATTCCTCTTATTCGCTCAAACTCTTCGTGACTCCCCCCGTTTAAGTTCACGCTAACTTTGGACTTATCCGGTGAAGACTCATTCCGTTGATAAGACAGAATGTTCATCGGTCTTGGGTAAAACGTGGAATCCTTCAATAATTCATACGCTGGTTTTGGGAGTACAAATATTCGCTCTAAATCTGCATTAGAATTGAATCCTCTCCCTGAAAGCCTCACTACAATTGCCGCTTGCTTTTCGCTCAATCCAAGCATCATCCAATCAGCAATTTTGTACGTATTCGGATCAAACTTCGATTTGGGTTTCTTGAATCGCTTCTTGTATGAACTTTTATCGTACTTTTTTCGCTTTTTCTTTGCCCAAAACTCCTGTCTTTCTTCGATATTATTTTCTGCAATTTTAACCTTTTCGAAAGAAACATCGTCATCCGAAAAATGCACTGCTTCTGCCATTAATCTCGGTAAAAATGAAATAACTGCAACGAGCATTAATACTCCAAGAACAGCTCTTCTATTTCTTTTTGAAATTGGCATTCGCTTACCCCTTCTTTATGGCAGCTTTAAATCGCACAAGCTCCTCTTTCACTTTAGGTGCAAGAATAAAGAGTCCAATCATGTTAGGAACCATCATTGCAAAAATCATTGCATCAGAGAAGTTAATCACTGAACCGAGGCTTGCTGCGGATCCAATGATCACAAAAACACAGAACAATATTTTGTACGTGTATTCAACTCGTTTTGATCTTCCGAATAAGAAGCTCCACGCTTGAAAACCATAATAAGACCATGAAATCATTGAACTAAACGCGAATAAGATTACTGCTATTGTTAAAACATATGGGAACCAAGAGATCACAGATTCAAATGCACTTGATGTAAGTAAAATTGCTTGTGCATCATTCATTCCAGTATTCGAAGGATCTACAAATCCAGTAATGATTAAAACCAATGCCGTCATTGTACAAACCAATACTGTATCAATAAATGGTTCCAACAATGCAACCAAGCCTTCACTCGCTGCATATTTTGTTTTTACTGCCGAGTGAGCAATTGAAGCAGAACCAATTCCAGCTTCATTGGAAAATGCTGCTCGCTTAAACCCTTGAACCAATACACCAATTACACCACCAGCTACTCCATATGCAGTAAACGCTCCGTCCCAAATTTGTCCGAAAGCGTTACCAATCATATCGTACTTCATCACAAGAATAAATAGCGCCGCGCTTACATAAATTACAACCATGAAAGGAACAATCTTATCGGTCACCTTAGCGATCTTTTTAATACCACCAATAATTACGATACCTACTAAAATTGCCATAACTAAACCGAAGAGCCATCCACGACCATGAAGAAAAGATTCTTCTCCACCTGTAATATTTTCTACTAATTGGAATGCTTGATTCACTTGGAACATATTCCCACCTCCAAAAGATCCACCAATACACATAATAGCGAAGACTACGGATAGCACAGCTCCTAGCCCTTTCAAGCCTTTTGATTTCAAACCATTCTTAAGGTAGTACATCGGACCACCATAAACAGTTCCATCCTTTGCAATGTCACGGTATTTAACACCTAGTGTACATTCAACAAATTTCGTAGCCATTCCAAGGAAACCTGCCACGATCATCCAGAATGTTGCTCCTGCTCCACCAATCGTTAATGCAATCGCAACACCCGCAATATTCCCCAAACCAACTGTTGCAGAAAGCGCTGCAGTTAATGCTTGGAAGTGCGTTACTTCACCGTGATGATCTTCGTCTTGTTCAACGCGAATTGTATCGACAATATCTCCATCTACCGAGTGAACATTCGCCACATCTTCTTCTTTTTCATCTCCTCTAGATTCAATCTCATCGTATTCCCCACGAACAATACGTATCGCTGTAAAGAAGCCACTGAAATTGATCAATCTGAAATAAAAAGTAAAGAAGAGTGCTCCAATAATTAAGGGAAACAATACCCAATACACTTTGATGTCTTCAGTGAAAGGAATTTGATAAAAAATCAGATTCACAAACCATCCTGTTGCCCAGCCAAAACCTTCGTCAATTTTTTGATCCATGCCTTTCTCTTGGGCAAATTGAATAAATGGCAAAAGTGTCGAAACGACGGCAATTAAGTATTTCATAGTATAGTTTTGAGTATTAGCGAATGTTTCCAAACGCTCAGCGAGCAAAGATAATAATTTTCTCCACTTACGATTTCGTGGTAACCAAGGTCGTTATTGAGTTTAACTAGGGTAAAGTACCGTTAGTGTTTCCTCTAGTGTATGGGGCTTGTAATCAATTTTCTGGTATGCTTTAGAAAGATCAAATCCTGTTTTCGGTGGACGTTTTGCTGCTTGACTAAGTGTCGAGCTTGAAATTTTACTCACTTGATCTGTCGTCATTCCAAAGTGATTACCTATTCGAATTACTAAATCAAAAATAGACATCGTCTCTGGTCCAGAAATATGAAAAACACCCGTTTGATTGTGTTCTAAAATCCCCATGCATCCTGCAGCCAGATCTTCCGCCCAAGTTGGTGCCCGAAATTGGTCATCAACAATCGTTAAAGGGTCTCCTTTTTCCAGCGCTGATTTCGCCCAAGCGATGATATTCGATTTTGATAAATTTTCCGCATTTCCATAAACAATTATCGTGCGAACGATCGAATTATCAGTTGTAGACTCATTGACAACAATCGCTTCTGCATCGACCTTTGATTTAGCGTATACACTTAAAGGGTTCATTTCATCATCTTCCGAGTAGTTTCCTTTTTCACCATCAAAAACAAAATCAGTTGAAAGCAATTGAAAATGGGCATTCACTTTATTACACGCTTCAACAAGGTAGCGCGTCGCAGTTACATTGATCAATTCACAATCAGCAGGATTCAATTCACATTGATCCACATTCGTCATTGCTGCGGTATGAATTACAACTGTCGGGTGAAGTTCAGAGATCACCTCCATTACTTCCTCTCGATTAGTAATATCCATAGAACGATATCGATCAGTAGGGCATTTTGAATTTCTATTTTCTCCTTTCGAAGTGGGCACAAAATCAATTTTAGCAGCCAAACAATAGTCGACGAGCTTTTGCCCAAGCAGGCCATTAGAACCTGTAATTAATACTTTCATTCTCTATTTAATTCAAAATGTTCAACGAGTTTTCTAATTTGCTTTGTATTCCCAAGTACGAATAGTTTCGATCCTTCATCAACCTTAATATCCATATCTGGGTTAATAATATAGGCGCCATTTATTGACTTGAACCCCACAATTGTTACCCCAGTGATTGTTCGAGAGTCCAAATCGCCAATCGTGAGATTGCGCAATTTTGCGGGCAATTCCTCGTACGAAATAGACTCAACATTGGTCTCCATGTAACCTTTCACCCGAATATTATCTATGAATTCCATCACATCCGCATTCGCTATCAACGAAGCCATGTGTGACCCTCCAACCGCATCCGGCATGATAACATTATCAGCGCCTGCAAATTTCAATTTAGAAACTGATGAAGGCGCAGAAGCACGACTGACAATAAGCACTTCACTATTGAATTGTCGAGCGGATAATACTACGTATAAGTTATCAGCATCTTTCGGTAAACACGTAATGATCGCTTTGGCGGTTCCAATTGAAGCACGTTTCAATATTTCATCATCCGTGCTGTCTCCGTAGAGGAAGCTAGTGTCATCATCTTGATGTGAAATTAAGTGTTCATCTTTTTCTAAGATGACGTATTCGATTCCATTTGATCGGAGATCGGAAGCAACTTGACTTCCAACTCGTCCATAACCGCAAATAATAACGTGATCTTTCATTTTTTTCAGTTGTTGGGTCATTTTATATTCCCGGAGGTGTTTTCGGTACTGACCACCCACGACGAATGTTGTTATCGACGTAATTGCAAAAGCAAAACTACCAAAGCTAGAAATAATTAGAAATGCGGTAAAAAACTTCCCTTCCGTAGACAATTCGGCGACTTCACGAAACCCGACTGTTGATACAGTAATGATCGTCATGTAAAAGGAGTCGACGAAGTTCCATTTTTCAATGAGCATAAAGCCAGTTGTCCCTACTGATACAATGAGCAGCAATAGAATCACAAAATAGTAGATTCGCGAAAACAGTTTTGATCTAAACAAATTCATTTATAGCTCCCAAATAGTGTTTCTACGTCGTCGTTGAAGTTTGAAATAATGCTTATGATCCAGCACCCATGCCATGATTAAGTATACGAGGAGTGGAGAACCAAGTGCAATGAAAGATGCATAGATAAAACCAATACGAACTTTCGATATATTTATACCCAATTTTCGCGCCCACCATTTACAAACCCCAAAGGATTTCATTTCGAAGAAAAAAATGGTTTTTTGTATCATTCGACTCGATTTAGGACTTTCAAACCTACCTCGCAAGATAGGCATTTTTTCAGAGAACAATAGTATCGATTTAATGCGATTAAGCCTTGAGAATCGAAGGCATTTTTAGCACAAACATCATTGTACTTCCATTTTTTAATAATCGCGTTTTTCTCTGGGGGCAAACTAATGAGTATGTCAATTGCCTTTTCTAGGTACCGTTCATCCTTCGTACGTTCAGATTTCCAATAAAGATAGGGAGCAATTGCGTTTATTAACATGTGTATCTGCAGTGACCTGGACAAAACCAACTTACCATCCGTTTCCCCCATCTTCTTTATATATTCATCAAAACTACTCAAGGTGGTCCCCGACGAAATGAATTCCATAAAATCACTCATATTAACCATTGAGATAAAATTGGAAAATTGAGGGATTCGAACGGAAGGGAAATTCCCAGGCCGCGTTCCTTTAAAATGCCATTGGAATTCATCTTCTATCCTCTTGGAGAAATCTCCTTGTGCACATCCACTTGTCACAAGAATCAACTGTTTTCTTTTTCTTGCATCCAGTTGTTTAAGAGATTTCCATGGCAGAGCTGCTGCCAATTCTAGAAATGCATTTTTGTTAATCCCCATTCCAAATACGGATGCAATCAGTCGGTAGATTACTTCTTCTTCGTTTAGCTCATTAAGTGAAGCTACCTTTTCATTCATTTTCTGAATCAAGGATTTTGTTTTCATCGAAGACCAATAAATTGGATCAACTAATTCTAGCGAATTCTTGCAAGGCAATTCAGTGTTTGACGGATTACTCGTGAACGATTTATTAAAATGATCAAAGTCAATGAAACCTTTTAATTCCAAAGTTGGAAGTGAAAAACCATTTTGAATAATTTGAAGATCGTTGTTGTAAACAACATGGAGTACAACGCTGTTGTAGGCTTCATCTTGATGATGTTTGTGCTTGTACCAATCAGAGCCGTTCACATGGATTTCAATGGCTCCATGAAACTCCAAATTATCAAATTGAACGCATGCTTCTTTGAAGTCCGGGCCACTGTGAGAAGTATTGTGTTTCCCTGGGTGTTTTACGATAATAGGAGTACCGTCAATAAGTTGTAGTTGCGGGCTTGGAATGCGCGATTGACTCCAAATCCGTTGCAGATAATCTTCGTGCATAACAGAATAGTTAGGTAGGTTACTACTATTAAGTTACGAAAAAAGGCGCTCAAATTGAGCGCCTTTTTAATATAATTAGTTGTTTAACCTTCTAGTACTTGAGGTACGTTAAATATTTTGGATCTGCTGCTGGTGCAGTCTCTGGATCGAATTCCAATGAGAACACAGCTCCATCCGTACGACGATTCATCGTATGGAGTGCAGAGAATAAGTCTTTGTTCGAACGTCTAAATCCATTAATATAAGACTCAATCAAACGTGTCGGCTCTCCTCCAGCTCTATCAGAAGCATGGTATTCACCATTCTGTAAGTAGACCATTCTTGGATCCTCTTCACCTTTACCTACTGGTATAATTCTACGTGGATCAATTCCTCTTTCCTCTACCAAGTACTTGTAACAAGCACGTGCTCTATTTTCTGAAAGGATCTGGTTACGATCATTTCGCCCACGTGAATCGGTGTGTGAATTCAATTGCAATACTAATTCAGGATGCTCAGTCAAAATAGTATAAACGAACTCCAATGAATCTTTCGACATACATGTCTCGTCGTTAATGAATTCCCATTTGTTCAATACGTATCGAACCTCAGGCAAGCGAATCGGACGCTTCGGGAATAACCCCATATTCATTACAAAATCTTGATCGTAATCTAAGCCAACAGTTGTAAGCTCCAAACCTTTTGCGTCTTCGTAATAACCGTCTTTGGCAATTTTGATTGTGTAAGATTTAGCTTCATTGATGTAACGATCACCTGCTGGTTTTTTATCCCAGAAGATAGAACCATCTTCTTCAGATATTCCAGTCCAAGTACCATCCGGTCCAGATACAGTAATCGTAGCACCTTCTAGTGGAGCGTTGTTCTCTCCAAGATCTTCAGCAATAATTTTCAAGCTGTAGATATAAGGAGGTTGTTCGTACGAATAAATGTCAGGGATATTTTCTCCATTTGGACCTTTTCTTTCAGAAGTAAAGTATCCAAAACGTTTGTCTTTCTCAATCATTGAGAAATCGTTGTTTTCTCCGTTGATCGGTGAACCAACATTTTGAGGATTTTCCCATTTGTTTTCTTCACCTACTTTCGTAGCGCGGAAGATATCTAAACCTCCAAGTCCTGGACGGCCATCAGTTGAAAACAAAAGATCACCGTTCAATGCAAATGTAGGAAACAACTCATTTCCTTTTGTGTTGATTTCAGGCCCCATGTTTTTTGGCATTGCCCACTCATCCGATTTACGGTCGTAAGTTGTATACCATAAATCACGTCCACCATATCCACCTGCCATATCAGAGGCAAATATCAAGAACTTTCCGTCTTTAGTACAAGGATGACCAACAGAAACAGAATCATGAGACTTCAACTTCAATTTAGTTGGCTCTTTCCATTCTGTTTTACCTTTAATTTCCGATACCCAAATATCGCAACCAAGGTTTTGCTTTCTCATATTTGGACAACGAGTAAAGAACATTTTCTTTTTACGCTCATCAAAACACAAAGTACCTTCATCATCTTCAGTATTGATCCCTTCACCTTTCACTAAGTAAGGGTCAGTCCAGTTTCCTTTTTTATCTAACTCAGAAATCCATAAATCCATGTATGGCTCACATGATCTTGGGTTAATATCTTTCCCTGTAGAACCTGGGCGAGAAGATCCGAAATACATCTTAGTAAGCTTACGATCACCAAAAACTGGAGACATATCGAACTCAGGCTTATTAATCGATGTTTGATTTTCAATTACATACGGTAATTTCTCAGCGATGTAAACTCTATTATCAGTACATGACTCAATCCCAGAAGCAGCTCTCGCATCTCCAGGCACTAAACTTTTGTACTTTTCGTAGTTCGTTTTTGCTTTATCAAATTCACGCATTTTCAAGAGCATATCTGCATTGTACAAATACACAAGCGGCTCATCGTCTTGATGTTCCAATAGAATTGCACGATCGTACCATTCATTTGCTTCTCTGTATCGTTCAGTATGACGATAACATTCTGCTGCTTTGAATGCCATGTCGGCTTTCTTTGATTGCGCGCTTGATCCTTTTCGAGTTAATTTCGAATAGGCTGTTTTACACAGTTCTGCAGCATCACAAAAGTTCTCTCTTGCATAAGCTTCATTCGCTTTTACAATGTATTTGTTTTGTGCAAATGTTAAGGTAGAAACACAAATTAAGAGTAACGTTAATACAACTTTAATTTTCATAAACTCGTCTTTTCAAGTAGTGAATTCATTAATAATTAGGCTCCTTAAGGTTCATTATGGGAGCATATATCAGGTAAAAGTAATATAAAAAAGCAATTTTTTACACGACAGTCGAAGATATTTAACACTTCATCTTGTAATCCTGACTATTGACCGTCGCTTCCAGTATACTTTGTCCATTTATCCAATATTCCTTGAAATCCTTCTGGAAGGTCGGAATTCAATCGGATATATTCATCTTTAGTTGGGTGCTGAAAACCCAAGGTCTTTGCATGAAGCGCCTGACCATCAATCAACCCAAAACAGTTGTCAATAAATCGTTTATACTTCGCGTTGGTTGTCCCTTTTAATATTCGGTCTCCTCCATACTCCAAATCTCCAAACAATGGATGCCCGATGTATTTCATATGAACACGAATTTGATGTGTTCTCCCTGTTTCTAACTTACATTCGACTAGGGTCACATATCCAAAGCGCTGAATGACTTTATAATGTGTTACAGCGTGCTTACCCATATCGCCTTCTGGGAAAACGGTTACAATTTTTCTGTTCTTTAAAGAGCGTCCTAGATTTCCTGTTACGGTTCCATCTTCTTTCACATCTCCCCAAACAATTGCCCAATAGCGTCGTTCTGTAGTACGATCGAAAAATTGCTTTGCTAAGTGCGTTAATGCATGCTCTGTTTTGGCTATTACGACTAATCCTGTCGTATGTTTATCCAAACGATGAACTAATCCAGGTCGTCCGTAATAATTATCAGGCATGCTTGGCAAATTTTCAAAGTGAAAAGCCAATGCATTTAACAAAGTTCCACTATAATTCCCATGTCCTGGGTGAACAACCATACTCGAAGGTTTATTCACTACAACCAAATCGTCATCTTCATACGCAATGCTGATTGGAATATCTTCTGGTACTAATTCGATGTCTCGCACTGGATAGGGCAAAACAATTGAAATATCATCGTTAGGCTTAATCTTGTAATTCTGCTTTACCGGCTTTTCATTAACTAGAACACTACCGTTTCTTGCAGCATCTTGAATCTTACTTCGCGTTGAATTCGGAAGACGTTCCATTAAAAACTTATCTATCCTCAGCAATTCTTGTCCTGGATCAACTTTGATTCGATGATGTTCGAATAACTCATTATTCACAGGTCCATCTTCCTCTACCCCTTTTTCTTCGCTCATTAATGCTTAATTACCTTGATGATTTCACCAATGCCTTTTAACTTAAATATGTAAATCCCATTCGGGTTTTGCGATAAGTCAATTTGATTCATATCTGTATCAACAATCAATCTTCCTTGAAGATCGTATACTTCTACTCCTTTATATATAGCCCGGTCAACATCTATTGAAACAATTCCATTTGTTGGATTTGGATACACTATGATTATTGGCTTTTCTTGAACTACATTTTGGATACCTAAAGAAACATCCATCCCTGTAGAATAAATTGGGCGCACCATCACAGAACCTGGAACCTGAGATTGAACCCAAGATGCTTCTCCGTCAATGCTATAATATGTCTTGTCGTTGTTTATGATGTTCGCATCTAAGCCAACATTTAATCGTTCAGACCCGAACTGTTTCCATCCAACATAAAACGTTCCTGACACTTCCACCTTCATGGTGTCCTTGAAATAGTACGTCGTGAAAATATTTCGATCGTATTCATAATTTGGTTGACGTGGAAAAAAGAGTTCATCCTGATAAATCGTGTCTCCAGGTTGCCCACCATTGTCATTCCAAACCGTTAGTAAGAAGAGTTCGTTCGACACATCGTTTACCGAAGGAACCCAGCAAATATTTACTCCGATTATTGAATCTGTTTCATACGGAGTGTATTTAACAGCCAATCGAGCCTGCGTTCCAGTTGGACCATACGCTTTTTCAGCTGAGCCATCGTCGTAGGAATAATAATTCTCAAAGACTTGTTCCGTTATTGTAGAATCATTTTGAGTAAAATTAGGGAATTGCGCTGATGCCTTTGTGACAATATCAAAGCGTTGACTTAAACCAGTTTTCCCTTCATCAAAGTGATAACCTGTTGAAAAATCATGATACGATGTATAAACAGTCCGAGGGCCGTAGTTGATATTCCCACCGGAAAGTGTCTGTCCAACTAAGGTGAAAACTCCTTCAGAAAGCCCTGTGTAGAATACTTCAGTACTTCCGTCCTGATTGTTTTCGGCAATATTACTTCCATTTCGAACGACTACTTCAACAGCCGAAGACATTTTACCACTAAAATTATTTTTCCAGTGATCCCATGGAACAGAAGTGTAATCGTTGATGAGTGTATTTATGGGGTATACAATTGCGTAATCCTTGAACAAGGTATCTTGATATCCAGACAATGATCTTAGGTTGATGTAGTCAACATTGAAATGATCGAGACTTCCTGACAATCCACCATAGTTCTTGAATCGGAACTGAAAGGCATCTTTAAAAAACTCAGGATTCTCCAGTAGAATATGTCCTACTTCAAAATCCTCAACAGGTTTTCCCGTTATGCTCCAGATCCACACCCATTGTTGCAAGTCTTTTGCATAGAATTCTAGAATCAACGAATCTCCAGCTTCTGGAACATCTCCAAAACCTTCTGTTTGATAAAGAAAACTGAAATAAACAGAATCAGAAGCATCCAATCCTGACATATTGATTGGTTTAGATGTTAAATGATCTGCGTAGTTGGTTGTTGTAGAACCAAAATCATACGGATAACCGAATTCATCTAAGCCATCAAATGTTACAACTCCTAATGACCATGGATTAACAGCAAATCGGAAATTGTGATATGCTTCTTTTTCGATCCAGATTTTCGAAGGGTCAACAATAGGCGCAAAATATTGCCTTGCCGAATCTTGAAAAACCTCTGGACCAGTAATCCAAATTGTATCAGGCGTTAAATCAGTTCCACCTGGAGCAGTAATTGTATCGTAAATGTAATATGGTGGATAACAGTCTGTCGGTATATGAGCAACTGGGTATGACGATAAATCACCAATTTTTAACGACGTTGGAATTAAGTCAAAATCCTCCGATGTGGTTGTTGACACTGTAAACACACGATTAAACGTAACTTGTTCAGTATAAAACTCTCCAAAAGAAATCGGTATATCTAATGCATCGTGCACTCGATACACGAGGTCCGATGTCACTCCTACTGCACCAATATCATCATTATACGATTGAAACTTATTCGAACTAAAATCATCAAATATTGGTAAAACAAGCGTGTCTTGAAAGTAGATAAATGTCCCATCGAAAGTTCCTGTATTTACTTTAACGAATCGATTACTGGCCTTTGACTGCAAGGCTGGGTTTCCCATAATCGGTCCAACTTCTTCATTCTGAGCCCAGCCATGATTGATCATAGTTAGACAAACAATAAAAGACATCCACTTGATTAACTTCATATTATTCAGGATTATCATCTTCGGGTTTGGTAGCATAAACGGTAATTGTTGTTCCAGATGCAACGCGTCCTCCATCACTAAACTCAGGTGATTGGGTCTCTACTCTTGCGTTTAAGGAATCTCCTTTAGTAACGCATCCCGCGCAAATTGGTTGGAACGACATGTTACTCATTTTCGCCACACGTGCTTTTGCTTCTTCAATTGAAAGACCGAATAAATCAGGTAAATCTTGCGGAACTCCAGCTTCGCCTCTTCCAACGATTAGCTTAACAGTAGATCCAATAGGTAAACGCTCCCCTGCTTTCACAGGTTTGTTTTTATACAATTGTTGAAGTACCGCACCATGTGCCTCCAATGATGGTTTGTATTCTAATCTGTATCGAAATCCTCGATTCTTCAATACTGAAACAGCGAATCGTTGGGATTTATCCACGAGCGCAGGCATTTCAACTAATTGAGTTCGTTTCGATACCCGAACTTTTACCACGTGTGTTGATTTCACATAAACATCTGAAAGAGCACTTGCTTCTGGATCTTGGGCCAATACTGTTCCTTCAACTTTTGACGGGTCATAAATTGAGTCTAATACTTCGTACTCCAAACCAGATTTTGCCAACACGTTTTTTAAGTTGTTTTGGTTTTTTCCAATTAGATTCGGCACTTCAATTTTCTCACCATGACTTGTACTCATGCTTNAGCATGATTTCAGGGTAAAGATCCCAATAACGTAGATAAGAATAATCAAGCCTAAGTGGATTGCAAAATTCTTGCTCCAAAAATAATTCCCAATTTTTTTCAGTAGTTCCATCCCGCTGATAATTAAAAGTTTGGAGACAACTCGTGTGATTTGTAAAACTCTTCAATGTAATCGTAAGCTTCTTCTGCCGAGTCAACGATTCCAAACAAATCTAAATCCAATTCTGAAATATTATTTTCTTGCYCAAGCATTGCTGATTTGATCCAATCTACCAGTCCTGTCCAATATTCACTTCCTAATAAAACAACAGGTCGCTTATTGATTTTTTTCGTTTGAATAAGTGTTAACGCTTCGAACAATTCATCCAAGGTTCCAAAACCTCCTGGTAACACAACAAATCCTTGTGCATACTTCACAAACATTACTTTGCGGACAAAGAAGTAATCGAATTCAAGATTGTGCTCTTGATCGATATATGGATTGTGATTTTGTTCGAATGGAAGATCGATGTTTAATCCAACTGATTTTCCTCCACCTTGTTGGGCACCTTTATTTCCTGCTTCCATGATTCCTGGTCCACCACCTGTAATGACACCATATCCTCCTTCAGCAAGTAATTCCGCTACGCGGACACCCATTTTATAATATTGATTATCCGGTTTGGTACGAGCAGATCCAAAAACAGAAATCGACGGGCCAATTTTAGCCATGCGTTCGTATCCTTCAACAAATTCGGCGATGATTTTAAAAATCGCCCAACTGTCATTGCTCTTAATATCATTCCAATCCTTTATGACTTTATTCATCTAGTATTTATTTTCTTATTCCTTGCGCAGCGGACGTTTCAAGTTGATCCGAACCCCCCATTTATTGCACATTTTGTAGCGTAGTACAAGTCGCAAATGTACTATAATTCTATGCTATAACGCAGTTTTGAATTCAAAATTATAGTTAAGCAAAGAAAGATTGAACTATCCACCTAAGTTCGATTCTTATTTCGAATCAGATCGATTTTAAAGTTGACAACGATCTAGATGACAGTGACTACTCTCAAAATTGAGTTGTCTATTCCTAAAATAGCGCCTTACATTATTCTTTCGCCTCATTTTGGTCCGCTAAAACCTCACCAAAGCGCCTCGTGAATCCCTGTTTTATTGAATTCTGATTTTGAAATAAGAATCGAACTCAGTTACGAACTTGCGGTGGTGATCCTTTTCTTGTACTTTCGATTCATGCGGACGATTTTTCTTTCTGTGATTTTCCTTTACTCAAGCACTTTTGTTTTTTCGCAGCGTGACTTCTTCTCACCAACAGACTCACTTTCAAAAAGGCGCGCTATTGGCACATCCGTCGGGATTGGATCTTTCTGGTCTGGGAGTATGATCGGTTTGTCCCAAGTTTGGTATAGCCAAGTGGAGAAATCACCATGGCACAGTTTTGATGATTCTAAAAATTGGCTCCAGATGGATAAAGTGGGGCATTTCTACATTTCACATAAGATCAGTCAATTTTGTCGAGACAAATATGTTTGGTCGGGAGTAGACAATAAAACGGCCACGTGGATTGGGGCAGGAATCAGCATTGGCTATCAAACGACTTTTGAATTTTTCGATGCGTACAGTGCTAATTGGGGGTTTTCTTGGAGTGATGTTGCAGCAAACACCTTAGGAACTGTTTCTTATACTGCACAATCACTAATCTGGGATGAAGAACGGATCATTCCGAAATTCTCTTATTCCCCAACTGAGTTCGCAGCTGTTCGTCCTGCCGTCTTGGGAAGTACATTTGCCGAATCATTGTTGAAGGATTACAA
>NVXP01000142.1 GCA_002733985.1 Fluviicola sp.
AATCGGTGGTGCATTCGTCAAAGAATACATTGTAATCGGAACAAAATAAACGATGTTGTTCGTAAACGTTCCTGGAGGATACGCATTGATCCAGAACATGTCATTCAGTTCATTCAAATTCGTATTACCGACAACACCCAATAAACATGGATCATTTGGAATAGTCAAAATTGGATCTGGTGCCAAGGCAACAGTTGGAGGGCATGAATAAACCAACCATGAAATCCCTGGTGTGTATACTGGACCTGAAGGATTTGTTGCCTCTCCAGGTGGAGTATAATCTCCATTTGCTGTGACAGTTAAGTCATCTCCATAACACAACACAATATCAGTTCCGGTTTGTGTTCCCGTTGTTGTTACTCCAAAAGTTCCAATGTCAACATTACAGGCACAACTCGCAGGAGATGTACTATTGATAATAGCTGTACATGTGACATCATTGGCAAAGTAAATTGTAACCGTTAATGGTGTGCCATCTGAAGGAACTCCTCCAATACTGAAATTATACAACTGCCCATCTGTAAATGGCGGCGTGAAAGTTTGGGTATATGTTCCAGATCCATTTGTAACCTCGACGATTAAATCCCCAGCACCTGGATTATCTTGATACGTAAAATCTCCCGTGACAGTGAAAGTATTTGTCGCGGCCTCACAAGAACCGATAGTGGCACTAAATGTGGTGATTAGACAATTACAATTAATAACAGTTATTGTAGTTTGATCAGTATCGGCACAAGGCATTGATCCAATCGCATAATTCAGTGTATAAGTTCCTGGTCCAGCTGCAGCGGGATCAAACATTCCCGTTGATGACACCCCCGTCCCTGTCCATGTCCCACCGTTATCCGCGGCAAGCAATTGAATTGGTGCATCTGTATTACAAAAAGGACCGGCAGGAATAATCGTTGCATCTGGTGGCCCAGTTTGAGCTGCTGGTGCGGGTCCTAAATCCAACGTAAAAGACGTAGAAGTACCAGACCAATTCTCAACGACAATAAATAACACATCACCTGCTGTAACGTTAGGCGAGGGAATACTTGAAGCACATCCGAAATTTGTCCCGATTTCATTACAGCCACTTGATGCAGCCGCATAATTACATACAATCTCATTTGTATTATTTAAGATTGCAGTACAAGGATCAGTAGACCCAGTCACATCAAAAATTGCTACATCTAAGAAACCAGTTGTTGCGTTACCATTAATCAACATTTGCAATGGACCACTTTGAGTGATATATAAAATGATATACCCATAACTTGGTCCGAAAAAATTCAAACAACTACTTACCTGAGGACCTGGAGCAGTAAATCCAAATGGCCCCGCTTGACCAGCAGTACAAATCGTTGTGTTGGTATTACATCCAGTACCCGTTTGCACAGGCGGTGTACTAGTAACAATGAGGTCCGTACATAATCCCGTATTACTACAATTATATTCATCAACTAAAACATCAACTGAACCTGTAAAAGTTGCTACCCAAGTTACTGTAGATTGCAGTCCACAGTCATCATCATTGTAGCCGATAACAGCAGCTGTAGCAGAATTTAAAACCGTTATTTGTGTATCAAAAGCGGTATTCCCACATGTTGAAAAAGTGTAGGTATTACCGGCTATAACATTAACAGTCGCATACTGACCGCCATTAATACAATTGACGGTCATTGTGGATACTCCAATATTTGGAGGAGGTGTAGCATTCAATAAAAATGTATTATCACTAGGACATTGTGCCTTAATGGTAAATACTGTTCCAATGAAGAAAAGGAAAATGAGAAGTTTAGTTGGTTTCATCGGAATCAATTTAAAGATTTTCAATCACTATGTATCGTTCAGAATACACTAGACACAGGTCTTGATTCTGCCGTGGGAGTGATAAAAACGTAGATTTCGCAATTTTGGATTCTTGACTTGGGGCTAGAGAGTTTTCTGAGGTATTCAGAACAGCTTCAATTGAAATTTTCTCTCTTGTATATTGTTCTTTTCGGATTTGAAGATCGTTCAAACGAACCTGAACAGATGGATCAATATTTTCAGATGGAACACCAGCAATTCTGGCATTGATAATTGCTATGGATTGATCTATTTCCTGAATGTTCTCATTAACCTCGATCAATTTTTGCTGCCACTCTTGTTGATTGATCACTTTCTGTTGAGCAAAACCACTCGAATAATTGATTAGCATTAAGGCAATCAGAATTGACTTCAACCCAATTTCAATTAAGTTGATTTCATTCAATATGCGCCATCGAGTTAGTAAAAGGATTGTTTTCATAGTCAGGCGGTTAATATAGTTTATGGTTATCAATAAGACCATAATATACTCTTTAGGTTGCCTAAAAGGGCTGCATCCCATCTTCCAATGAACATTTCGATACTTCCAATGAACATTTACCTAAACCATCTATTGTATCTAACAAAAAAAGGAGGTCTAGTAGACCTCCTTTTTCCTTTTTTCTATTTAATCCGTTTTAATCCAACAAGTTCACATGCCCAACAACGATTTTTCGTTCGTCATTTGCAGTTGTCTTAAATTCGATTTTCCATGTATATGTTCCATCTTGCATGAGCTCTCCTCCATAAGTTCCATCCCATCCAATGTCTGCATTGTGACTCTCAAAGATAATCTCTCCCCAACGGTTGAAGATCAATAATGTAAAGTCATATGGATCATATCCTGAACTGAACACTGGTTGGAAAGTTGGATTGTAGTCATCATCATCCGGTGTAAAAGTATTCGGTACATAGAAGATCACTTCTTCTGTCACCTGGATTGTTGCATAAGCTGTATCGGTACATCCTAATGCTGAGTATGCGATCAACTCAACATTATACGTTCCAGGTTCATTATCTGGGAACTGATATGTTGGCGATACAGTATGGATCGTTTGAGAACCATCTCCAAAGTTCCAATCGTAATCTACGGCTCCTATTGAGGTATTATCAAAATACACTTCAGGATTAAGGTTACTGATCATCGTAGAGCTTGGTGAGAAGCTAGCGATTGGATTCGCCTCAACATAAATGTAATCAGTGTAAGTAACACTGGCACTACATCCGGTTGCTGAAGTTGTTGTCAAGGTAACATCGTAGATCCCTGGTGTACTAAAAGTTGTTGTCACACTTCCACATCCATTCAATACTGTTCCGTTTTCAAGGGTCCAGACACAGTTGTCTAAATTCCCTGGAGTTGTATTTGTGAAGGTAACTGTCAAGGGAACACATCCTGAAAGATTRTCTCCAATAAACGAAACGACTGGCGCAGGCTCAAGAGTAATCACTACGTCATCTGTGTTGATACAACCATTCGCATCCGTTCCKATTACKGTATATGTATTGGTCACTARTGGAGTAAACGGATCAGCATTGATCACTCCTTGATCCCAAACATAACTTGTTGCTCCCGAAGCTGTCAAYACTGCTTGATCTCCCTCACAAATCGTGAAGTCGTTTCCTGCAAAKACMGCWGGYAAATCATTYACTGTAACTGTTGCTGTTCCAACTTGTATTTGAGAACATCCTGTTGCACTTGCATCTGAYACACTCACCAAGTTAAAGTTGAACACTCCTGCTACYACTGTTGGAACACTTAACRTTGCCACGTTTCCTACTGAAGTAATCGTGACATCACCTGTATTGTTCAAGTTGTAAGTAAAGGTATATGGTGCTGTTCCATTCGCTCCGGTTAATGTAATTGTTGGATTTGCATCTCCCAAACAAACACCAACCGTTCCTGCGATTGTTGCTGTTGGATTTGGATTCACAATAACTGTTGCTTGATCAACTTGTGCTTGTGAACATCCTGTTGCACTTGCGTCTGATACACTTACTAAGTTGTAATTATATGTTCCGACTGTTCCTGTTGGGGCAGCTACTGTTGCAGTGGCTCCTACCGAAACAACTGTTTGATTTGCTCCTCCATTGATGTTGTAAGTAAAGGTATAAGGTGCTGTTCCATTTGCTCCTGTGAAGGTAATCGTTGGAGCTACTTCGTTTTGACAGATTGAAACCGTTCCTGCAATTGTTGCTGTTGGAAGTGGGTTCACAATAACTGTTACTTGATCAACTTGTACTTGTGAACATCCTGTTGCACTTGCATCTGATACACTCACCAAGTTATAGTCAAACGTTCCGACTGTTCCTGTTGGGGCAATTAACGTTGCAGTTGTTCCTACTGAAACGACTGTTTGGTTCGCTCCTCCATTGATGTTGTAAGTGAAGGTATAAGGTGCTGTTCCATTTGCTCCTGTGAACGTAATTGTTGGAGCTACTTCATTTTGACACAATGTAACCGTTCCCGCAATTGTTGCTGTTGGAAGTGGATTAACAATAACTGTTGCTTGATCAATTTGTGCTTGTGAACATCCAGTTGCACTTGCATCAAATACACTCACTAAGTTATAGTCAAATGTTCCGACCGTTCCTGTTGGTGCTGTCAACGTTGCAGTGGCTCCTATTGAAACGACTGTTTGGTTTGCTCCTCCATTAATGTTGTAAGTAAAAGTATAAGGTGCTGTTCCATTCCCTCCAGTGAAAGTAATCGTTGGAGCTACATCATTTTGACATAACGTTACCGTTCCTGCGACTGTTGCTGTTGGAAGTGGGTTCACTATTACTGTTGCTTGATCAACTTGTGCTTGTGAACATGCCGTTGCACTTGCATCTGACACACTCACTAAGTTATAGTCAAACGTCCCAACTGTTGTACTTGGTGCTGTCAATGTTGCAGTGGCTCCTACTGAAACGACTGTTTGATTTGCTCCTCCATTGATGTTGTACGTAAAGGTATAAGGTGCTGTTCCATTTGCTCCGGTGAACGTAATCGTTGGGGCTACATCATTTTGACACAATGTTACTGTTCCTGCAATTGTTGCTGTTGGTAATGGATTAACTATTACTGTCGCTTGATCAACTTGTACTTGTGAACATCCTGTTGCACTTGCATCGGATACACTTACCAAGTTATAGTCAAATGTTCCGACTGTTCCTGTTGGTGCTGTTAACGTTGCAGTGGCTCCTACCGAAACGACTGTTTGGTTTGCTCCTCCATTGATGTTGTAAGTAAAGGTATATGGTGCTGTTCCATTTGCTCCTGTGAAGGTAATCGTTGGAACTGCATCGTTTTGACACAATGTTACCGTTCCTGCAATTGTTGCTGTTGGTAATGGGTTCACAATTACTGTTGCTTGATCAACTTGTACTTGTGAACATGCCGTTACACTCGCATCTGATACACTCACCAAGTTATAGTCAAATGTTCCTACCGTTCCTGTTGGGGCAGTTACCGTTGCAGAGGCTCCAACTGAAACAACTGTTTGGTTTGCTCCTCCATTGATGTTGTAAGTGAAGGTATAAGGTGCTGTTCCATTGGCTCCTGTGAAGGTAATTGTTGGGACTGCATCATTTTGACATAACGTTACCGTTCCTGCAATTGTTGCAGTTGGTAATGGATTCACAATTACTGTTGCTTGATCAACTTGTGCTTGTGAACATGCCGTTACACTCGCATCTGATACACTTACTAAGTTATAGTCAAATGTTCCGACTGTTCCTGTTGGAGCAGTTACCGTTGCAGTTGCTCCTACCGAAACAACTGTTTGATTTGCTCCTCCATTGATATTGTACGTAAAGGTATACGGTGCTGTTCCATTTGCTCCAGTGAAAGTAATCGTTGGAACTGCATCGTTTTGACACAATGTTACCGTTCCAGCAATTGTTGCTGTTGGTAATGGATTAACTATTACTGTTGCTTGATCAACTTGTGCTTGTGAACATCCTGTTGCACTTGCATCAAATACACTTACTAAGTTATAGTTAAATGTTCCGACTACTCCTGTTGGGGCAGTTACCGTTGCAGTTGCTCCTGTTGAAACAACTGTTTGGTTCGCTCCTCCATTGATGTTGTAAGTAAAGGTATAAGGTGCTGTTCCATTTGCTCCTGTGAAGGTAATCGTTGGAACTGCATCGTTTTGACATAGTGTAACCGTTCCTGCAATTGTTGCTGTTGGTAATGGGTTAACTATTACTGTTGCTAAATCAACTTGTGCTTGTGAACATCCTGTTGCACTTGCATCTGATACACTCACCAAGTTATAGTCAAATGTTCCTACCGTTCCTGTTGGGGCAGTTACCGTTGCAGAGGCTCCGACTGAAACGACTGTTTGGTTTGCTCCTCCATTGATGTTGTACGTAAAGGTATAAGGTGCTGTTCCATTTGCTCCAGTAAAAGTAATCGTTGGAACTGCATCGTTTTGACACAATGTAACCGTTCCTGCGATTGTTGCCGTTGGTAATGGGTTAACTATTACTGTTGCTAAATCAACTTGTGCTTGTGAACATCCTGTTGCACTTGCATCCATCACACTCACCAAGTTGTAGTCAAATGTTCCGACTGTTCCTGTTGGGGCAGTTACCGTTGCTGTTGTTCCTACTGAAACAACTGTCTGGTTTGCTCCTCCATTGATGTTGTAAGTAAAGGTATAAGGTGCTGTTCCATTCGCTCCTGTGAAGGTAACCGTTGGAACTGCATCATTTTGACATAATGTTACCGTTCCTGCAATCGTTGCTGTTGGTAACGGGTTGATTGTTACATCTACTACACTTGTATTTACACAACCATTTGCATCAGTACCTGTAGCAGTATATGTTACTGTTCCTACAGTTGGTGTAAATGGTACTCCATTAAGTACTCCAACAACATCCCATACGATAGTAGGTGCTCCAGTAGCATTCAAGGTAATATCATCACCATCACATGCAATCTGATTCAGGCCTGCATCGATAACCGGAAGTGGGTTTACAATCAACGTCACCTCAGAAGTACTATCACATCCTGTAGGTAAAATAAACGTTTGAGAATAAACTGCAGCTACTGTTTCATTGTTTCCATGAATAACTGCCACATCCCCTTGACAAATCGTAATAGAAGAAGAATAAAGAATTACAGAGTTTTCAATAACAACGAAGACTGGTGAAGTTGCAGAACAACCTTGAGCATTCGTTACTGTAACAGTAATCGGATTATCTGCAATTGTAACATTCGTAGTTGGTGTTACATCTCCTGTTGACCACAAATAAGTAGTGTAAGGAATTGCTGTTGATAATGTCGTGAAAGTTCCTGTACAATATTCCGTTGCTCCATTAATTAAAGGCGTAGGATTTGGGTTGATCGTAACTGTTGCAGTTCCAACCTGTACTTGAGAACATCCTGTTGCACTTGCATCTGATACACTCACTAAGTTATAGTTATATGTTCCTACTGGAGTTGTTGGAGCAGTTACCGTTGCAGTTGTTCCTATTGAAACGACTGTTTGATTCGCTCCTCCATTGATGTTGTAAGTAAAAGTATAAGGTGCTGTTCCATTTGCTCCAGTGAACGTAATCGTTGGGGCTAGACCTCCTTCACACACAGCAATCGTTCCTGCGATTGTTGCTGTTGGAAGTGGATTAACAATAACGGTTGCTTGATCAACTTGTACTTGCGAACATGCCGTTGCACTTGCATCAGATACACTCACTAAGTTGTAGTCAAATGTTCCAACTGTTCCTGTTGGGGCAGTTATCGTAGCAGAGGTTCCTACTGAAACGACTGTTTGGTTTGCTCCTCCATTGATGTTGTAAGTGAAGGTATAAGGTGCTGTTCCATTTGCTCCTGTGAAGGTAATCGTAGGAGTTGCATCATTTTGACACAATGTTACTGTTCCAGCAATCGTTGCTGTTGGAAGTGGATTCACTATTACCGTTGCTTGATCAACTTGTACTTGTGAACATCCTGTTGCACTTGCATCTGACACACTCACTAAGTTATAGTCGAATGTTCCTACTGTTCCTGTTGGGGCAGTTAACGTTGCAGTTGTTCCTACCGAAACAACTGTTTGGTTTGCTCCTCCATTGATGTTGTAAGTAAAGGTATAAGGTGCTGTTCCATTTGCTCCTGTGAACGTAATCGTTGGTACTGCATCGTTTTGACACAATGTTACCGTTCCTGCGATTGTTGCTGTTGGAAGTGGATTAACTATTACTGTTGCTTGATCAACTTGTACCTGTGAACATCCTGTTGCACTTGCATCAGATACACTTACTAAGTTATAGTCAAATGTTCCTACCGTTCCTGTTGGGGCAGTTAACGTTGCTGTTGTTCCTACTGAAACAACTGTTTGATTTGCTCCTCCATTGATGTTGTAAGTAAAGGTATAAGGTGCTGTTCCATTTGCTCCTGTGAAGG
>NVXP01000022.1 GCA_002733985.1 Fluviicola sp.
AGTCACACTGCAGAATTAAAAGTAAGCGCAGGTGAATCAACTGTTTCTACAGCGGTAGCGGGGAATTCAATCTCAACTCCAGGTGCTTTGGCTGGTCGTACATTTACGCCGACACTTGGTTTTGGTACTGCTGCGCCAACAGTAGCTCTTAACGCAGGGTCGATTGCAGGAGGTAACGCAGGAGGAAACTTGTCTCACACAAATATTCAACCATTCTTGGGGATTAATCATCTTATTGCATTGTTCGGAACTTTTCCTTCAAGAAACTAATAGGAATTGAACGAGTATTCAAATGGCATCGAAGTTATTCGGTGCCATTTTTTTGTTTTATACTCCAAGATGGATTCGGCTTTGTTGTATAGCTGAATGTGTATTTGGGTGCTTCTATGCAATTGCTAGCAAGAACGCAAATCGGATCAGTAATTTGAGCATCACCTGCTTTCAGAAAAATGCCACCGAAAATTTCGATTTCCGTGAAGATGCATATTTCTGGTTTCGAATTAATGTCTTCTGGAAGGTTAATTAGTTCAGATTCGAACCCTAGATTGGAGATCTTACTACCTTGATTTATTGAAAATAGAAAATTATCATATTCAATTGTGTCAACAACATCTTTAACGTGAAAAGATGTTTTGCAATTCGGTAATTCGGAAAAAATCGCTGTTCCTGCGTACAAGGAAATTTGCTTAGGAATTAAAATGCCTTCGGGTGATAAGTATTGACAAAGATGCTCACTAATAGAAACTTGTGGCTCACGTGTCAATCCCTTGTCCATTGTCTCTGTAATCAACAGGTCAATATTACTTGAGTGTTCGTATTTGGTAGCATCACATGTTTTAAGATCAACAAAGAAATCTGTCAAATCAAGGTGTTCAATGATTCGCCTGCTCGATTCAATCGATTCTTCGTGGATGTCAAGCAAGGTTATTCGAAGTTGATCCGAATTGAAATGTGGCAGTAGAGGAACTAAAAGCGTTGCCAAAGGACCGCATCCAGCGTACAAGACTTCTAAAGGGCGGTCCTTGCTAGAGTCAAGCGCATGTGTAATTGCTTTGAAAATTCCTTTTAAAAATCGAGCTGTTCTCGCACCGTCTTCAAGACAGTCTATTGCATGTTGTGGCGACAGGGCTACTCCTCCAGTGATATGTGTAAATTCTACTGAGTCAGCTTTGATTTTTAGAGCGGTTAAAAGTGTTTTGTAAAACACACCTAATTCATGGGTGGCATCTGCTTCATTTTGAGTGCCTCGCGAATTTAAAATATCCCCTGAAATGGTTTTGAGCTTTGCAGTCATAACTACGAATATATAGTAAACTTAGAAAGGGTTGAGTTTTTCGACCGTTTATAGGTGTTAATGCAGTGTTTTCTTTTGTTCGCGCCTTTTATTTTTAGTAACTTCGGCCCGATATTATTCACTTAAAAAACAATTAACTCTCTAACTATGAAACTCATTACCAAACTACCTTGGTTGATGTTTTCAGTATTTTTCCTCTCCCTATCTTCGCTCGCTCAAACGACGGAAGATTTTGAAACTGAAACCATAGGATCAACAACTTTCACTGATAACAGCCAGAATTTTACTATTACCAACGGTTCAGGTGAAACGAATTACGATATCGAAACATTTGCCAGCGGTGGATGGAACGGTACAGCTCCCGACAATAATTTTGTCGATAACTCTGGATCACCTTTTCCAGCTCTGGGCAACGGAACTTCATTTACGATATCCACTTCAGATGGAACGGACATTTACATCAATAAGCTTTATTTATTCATATCGCAGTTTAATCTAACAGCGGCTTCTGGATTTACACTTTCAATTCAGGGAAGAAAAGATGGGGCTTTAGAATACAACATTATAAAGACGACTGGTTTCTCTAATACGACAACCTTCAGTCCAAATAACGGATTCACCTTGATTGACTTTACTACAGAAGGTGGTTCAAATAACTCTAATACAGCAGTGGATGAGTTAATATTCACAACATCAAGTAACGCCGATTACATTGCCTTAGATGGTATCAACTGGGAGTTCGCTCCAGTTTGTGTAGAGCCAACTATTCCATCTGTTACAGCAACACCGAATCCAATTTGTGTTGGAAGTTCAACTACGCTGACTATTTCTGGTACGCTGAACGATGCGACTGAATGGCATATCTATACAGGTTTTTGTGGAATCACAGAAGTTGGAACAACGACTGGATCTACTTTTGTCGTATCACCGACTTCTAATACTTCTTACTTTGTAAGAGGAGAGGGAGGATGTACTACACCAGGAACATGTGGTGCTGTCAATGTAACTGTTAACGCGGCAGAGAATGCATCGTTTAGTTATTCAGCCTCGGCATATTGTGTAAACGACACCGATCCAACACCAACAATTACTGGTGTAGGTGGAGGAAATTTTGTTGCAACGACTCCTGGATTATCAATTAATGGTTCAACTGGTTCAATTGACGTATCAGCGAGTATACCTGGAACTTATACGATAGAATATACAACTCCTGGTGCTTGTTCAGGAACAGCAAGTGTAAGTGTTACAATTAATGCATTAGATGATGCTTCATTTGCTTATTCAGCAGCGTCATTTTGTACAAATGATGCAGATCCAACACCAACTATCACTGGTTTGGCTGGAGGTTCGTTCTCTTCGGGAGCTGGACTATCGATTAATGCCGGAACTGGAACAATTGATGTCTCAGCGAGCATACCAGGTGCATACACTCTTACATACACAACTGCTGGAACATGTCCAAATAGTTCAAATGTGAGTGTCACAATAAACGCATTAGATAATGCTTCGTTTAATTATTCAGCAGTATCTTATTGTGTAAACGCAGGTGATCCTACACCAACTATCACTGGCTTACCAGGAGGTTCATACTCTTCAGGAGCTGGACTATCAATCAATGCAGGAACAGGAACACTTGATGTTTCTGCTTCAATACCTGGATCATACACAATTACATATACTACAACTGGAACGTGTCCAAATAGTTCGAATGTGAGTGTAACAATAAACGCATTGGATGATGCTACGTTTAGTTACAGTGCTGCTGCTTATTGTGTGAACGATGCTGATCCGACACCAACGATTACTGGATTACCTGGAGGTTCTTTCTCCGGTACGGCTGGACTATCAATCAATGCGGGAACAGGAACACTTGATGTTTCTGCATCAATACCAGGAATATATACTGTTACTTACACAACTGCCGGATCATGTCCGAATAGTTCAAATGTGAGTGTGACAATAAATGCATTGGATGATGCTTCTTTTAGCTACAGCGCTGCTGCTTATTGTGTGAACGATACTGATCCAACTCCAACGGTAACAGGATTGCCAGGAGGAAGTTTCTTATCAGGAGCTGGATTATCAATAAATGCTTCATCTGGAGTAATTGATGTGTCAGCTTCAATACCTGGAGCATACACTATTACATATACAACTGCTGGGACTTGCCCAAACAGTTCAAATGTGAGTGTAACAGTGAATGCGTTGGATGATGCTTCATTCTTTTATTCAGCATTTGCGCATTGTGTAAATGCTTCCGATCCGATACCAACGGTTACTGGTTTAGGTGGAGGAACATTCTCATCAACAGCTGGATTGTCAATCAATGCTTCGACTGGCGTGGTTGATGTTTCAGCATCTATACCAGGAACTTACCTAATTACATATACAACTGCAGGAACATGTCCAAACAGTTCAGCTGTTACAATGGCAGTAAATGGATTGGATGATGCTTCATTTAGCTACAGTGCTGCTGCATTTTGTGTAAATGATACAGATCCGACACCAACAATCTCAGGATTGGCAGGAGGAACATTCTCTTCGGTAGCAGGCTTATCAATTAACGCTTTAACTGGAGTGCTTGATGTTTCGGCATCTATACCTGGAGCATATACTGTTACTTATACGACTGCTGGACAATGTCCAAATAGTTCAAATGTAAGTGTTACAATAAATGCTTTGGATGACGCTTCTTTCAATTACGGTGCAGCTACATATTGTATCGCTGATACTGACCCAACGCCGACAATCTCAGGATTGGCAGGTGGAACATTCTCTTCCGGAGCTGGGTTGTCAATTAATGGTTCAACTGGAGCGATTGATTTATCAGTAAGCACACCTGGAATATACATTGTTACGTATACAACAACTGGGACTTGTCCAAATAGTTCAAATGTGAGTGTTACTATTACTTCTTTGGATGATGCTTCATTTAACTATAGTGCGACTGCATATTGTGTGAATGACACAGATCCAACAGCAACTATTACAGGTGTGACTGGAGGAGCATTTTCTTCAGGAGCTGGATTATCAATTAATGCTTCAACAGGAGCCATTGATGTATCTGCAAGTATACCGGGAATATATACTGTTACATACACAACTGTTGGATCTTGTTCTAATAGTTCAAACGTGAGTGTTACGATTAATGCATTAGATGATGCTACGTTTAGTTACGGTGCTGCTGCATATTGTGCTGATGCGACTGACCCTTCTCCTACAATTGCAGGATTAGCAGGAGGTACATTCTCAAGTGGAGCTGGATTATCAATTAATGCTTCAACTGGAGCCATTGATGTATCTGCGAGTACACCTGGATCATATACTGTTACTTATACAACTGCTGGAACTTGTCCAAATAGTTCATCTGTAAGTGTTACAGTGAATGCGTTGGATGACGCTACGTTTAGTTACGGTGCTGCTACCTATTGTGCAAATGAAACTGATCCATCAGCAACAATTACTGGTTTAGCTGGCGGGACTTTCTCTTCAGGAGCTGGTTTGGCAATTAATCCTTCAACAGGAGTAATTGATTTGTCGACAAGTACGCCTGGTACATATACAGTTACTTATGCAACTACTGGAACTTGTCCAAATAGTTCAAGTGTGAGTGTTACAGTTAATACAGTTCCTACTGCACCATCTGTAGTGACACCGCTATCGGCTTGTCCTGGTGCAAGTGTTATTTTAAGTGTAACTGGTTCTGGAACTGGAAACATTGTTTTATATGATAATACAATGACAGAAATCGGTTCTGTCCCTATGCCTCCTGCAACTGCTACCCTTAATCTTGGTGCGTTGGCAGATGGAGTATATACTTTCTTTGCAACTGAAGAAAATGGTGGGTGTGAATCAACTCCTGTGACCATTAATGTAACAGTTGGAGATGCGGTTGCACCTACAGCTGTTTGTCAGGATATAACAATCTTCTTAGACGGTGTGGGTTCTGCATCAATAGTAGCTGCTGATATCGATGGCGGTTCACTTGATGATTGTGGAGCTGTTACTTTGAGTGCGTCTCAAACAACATTTGATTGTTCTAATATATTTGGAGCACCAGCTAATAACCTTGTTATAACTGGAGCTTACGATGCCGGACTTACTGGAGGAACGCCAAAAGGTGTTGAACTTTATGTCTTGGCTGATATCGCTGACCTTTCACAATACGGAGTTGGTTCTGCTAACAACGGAGGAGGAACAGACGGTGAAGAATTTACGTTCCCAGCAGTAAGTGTAACAGCTGGAACTTATATTTACCTTGCTTCTGAAACGGTTCAATTTACGAACTTCTTTGGATTTGCTCCAGATTACACAGATGGTGCAATGTCTATTAACGGTGATGATGCTGTAGAGTTATTCTTCGGTGGAAACGTTATTGACGTATTTGGTGACATTAACACAGATGGATCAGGAGAACCTTGGGACTTCTTAGATGGTTGGGCTTACAGAAATTCAGGAACTGGACCTGATGGAACTTCATTTGCACTTGGCAGCTGGTCGTTCTCAGGAATAAATGTATTTGATGGACAAACATCAAATGCTACTGCTCCAACTCCATTTCCAATTGGAACATATGCATATGCGGCGGGTCCTGGACCAACACCTGTTACATTAACAGTTACAGATGGTTCTGGAAATACCTCGACATGTATTGCTAATGTTACTGTATCTGATACGATTTCACCATTAATCTCTTGTAGTTCTGGAATTCAGAATATTTCTGACGATGGATCTGGAGATTGTACTTTTACTCCTTCTGTCCTTGGACAAGCTGGTAGTTATTCGATAAGTGACAATTGCTCTTCTACATTATCAGTACAAGAAGTGTTTACTGGAGCTTTAACTGCAACTTCAACTTGGTCTTTGGCTCCAGGTACTAATTATACTCCAGTTCAAGCATTCCCTGTTGGTGTAACCAATGTTACGGTAACAGTAACAGATGAATCGGGGAATTCAGCTTCATGTAGTTACACTACTACAATAATGGATGATGAAGCCCCTGCTGCAGTATGTCAAAGTATCAACGTTTACTTAGATGGTGCTGGAAATGCTACTATCGTTGCTGCTGATATTGATGGCGGATCGACCGATAACTGTGGAACTGTAACATTAAGTGCTTCAACGACAGCGTTCACTTGTGCTGACTTAGGTGCAAACAACGTTGTCTTAACAGTAACTGATGAAAATTTAAACTCGGATGTTTGTACGGCAGTTGTAACTGTAGTGGATACAATTTCACCAGTTATTACTTGTCCTGGAGATCAAACAGAAATTGCGAGTGCAATTTGTGACTTCACCCTCCCTGATTATTCTTTATTGGGATCTGCAACAGATGTTTGTGGAGGAACACCAACAATTACTCAATCACCGGCTGCAGGAACCGTAATTTCTTCAAACACAACAATTACCCTTACAGCAGATGACGGTAACGGAAATACATCAACATGTACGTTCGAGGTTCTTCTAGACGTGACTGCTTGTGCAGGTGTTGAATGTACAAATGCAATTGTACTTGGGCCGCATGATCCATGTGGAGACCAAACAACAGTTACAGGAAGTACAGTAGGAGGAACTACTTCTACAGAAACATCATTTTGTGGTGCTAGTGCAGGATCTGGAGGTGCTAATTGGTATACTTTCACTGGTGACGGTGGAACATGGACAGCATCAACAGTTAGTGGAGCAACCAACTACGATACTAAATTGTGGATTTACGAAGGTCTATGTGGTTCTTTGAACTGTGTTACTGGAAACGATGACTTCTCAGGAGTACAATCTCAGGCTTCTTTTGCTACGACTATTGGATCAACATACTACGTAGTAGTTGGTGGATATAGTGCTAATGAAGGAAATTACGAGATGACTCTTTCAAATGTTGAAGCAATTGCACCTGTTCCAGATGCAGCATCTTTGGCTGACGTAACTGGAGTATGTGAAGTAACTTCGTTGACTGCCCCAACTGCAACAGACAACTGTTCAGCTACGGTAACAGTAACGAACGATGCAACTTTCCCAATTACAACTCAAGGAATGTCTGTAGTAACTTGGACATTTGATGATGGAAACGGAAATACTGCGACACAAACACAAAACGTTATTCTTACTGATGTAACTGCTCCAGTAGCAGACCTTGCAACATTGGCTGACGTAACTGCTGAGTGTGAAGTAACTTCATTAACTGACCCAACAGCTACAGATGACTGTGGAGGAACGGTAACAGTAACGAACGATGCGACACTTCCAATCTCAACTCAAGGAACAACAATCGTAACTTGGACATACGAAGATGAGAATTCAAACACATCGACACAGACACAAAACATTGTGATTACTGATGCAACTGCTCCAGTGCCAGATGCGGCAACTTTGGCTGATGTAACTGGTGATTGTGAAGTAACTGTTTTAATTGACCCAACTGCAATAGATAACTGTAGTGGGGCGATAACAGTAACAAACGATGCAATATTCCCAATCTCAACTCAAGGAACAACAGTAGTAACTTGGACTTTTGATGATGGAAACGGAAACACGTCAACGCAAACACAAAACGTTGTAATTGATGATTTCTCTTCTCCATTGCCAACAGTAGCTCCGCTTGCAGATGTAACAGGTGAGTGTTCAGTTGATGTGATGCCTGCGGCGCCAGTTGCTATTGATGCATGTGCTGGATCTATTACAGGAGTAACAACAGCTACATTCCCAATCACAACTCCGGGAGTAACAGTTATTACTTGGACGTTTGATGATGGTAACGGAAACATTACAACTCAATCACAAAATATCATTGTGGATGATGTTACTGCTCCAGCGCCAGATGTGGCAACTTTGGCTGATGTAACGGGTGATTGTTCAATCGATCAACCAACTGCTCCAACAGCAATGGATAACTGTTCTGGTGCTATTACAGCAACAACGTCAACAGTATTCCCAATCACAGCAATCGGAACAACGGTTATTGTTTGGGAGTTCATTGATGCTAATGGAAACGTAACAACGCAAACGCAAAATGCAATCAATACTGGCGTAGATGCTACAGCAACACTTAGTGGAGATGGAGCAACGATTACTGCTAATACAGCAGGAGCGACATATGCTTGGGTAAATTGTGATTTCAATACAACAATCGCTGGTGAAACAGGACAAAGCTTTACACCTCCTGCAAATGGTAACTACTCAGTTATCGTTACTGTAGGAAACTGTTCTGATACTTCGGCTTGTGAAAACGTATCGACTGTTGGAATTGATAAGCTTTCAGCTGACTTATTAATGGTGTATCCAAATCCTTCATTGGATGGTTACTTCACTGTTAGCTACGAAGGAACAATAGAATCGATTGATGTGGTAGATATGTTAGGAAGAGTTATTGAGCTTCCAACTGATCTTTCATCGGGAATCGTAAATGGATCAGAATTGGCTCACGGTCGATACATGATTCGAGTACGAACTGAACAATCAGTTGTAATAACAGAAATCGTGATTGCGCGTTAATACGTCGATCAAATAGATATCATAGAGAGGTCATTCGAAAGGATGGCCTCTTTTTTGTTTTGTGAAAGTGTGGTTCAACTGAAACCGTATTGAATTCTCTACGTATCTGATTACATGCGCCAAAAGCTACATGACATTATCTTCGGAACTACAACTAAGTCAGGTCGGAACTTTGATCTAATTTTGTTGGTTATTATAATGCTTTCTGTATTCCTAGTGATGTTTGAAAGTATCAAGTCTTGGAGCGTTCAGTATCCAGAGTTTTTCTATTATGCAGAGTGGATATTTACCATCTTCTTTACGATTGAATATCTCTTGCGAATCGCGATTTCTCCGAAGCCACTTAAATACATTACAAGTGCTTGGGGAATCATTGACCTTCTATCCATCATCCCGACGTATTTAACGCCATTCCTTAGTGGTTACACATCATTAAGAGCAATTCGTGCTTTAAGACTCTTACGGGTCTTTAGAATCCTAAAACTAAACAGGTTTACATCTGAATCGCAAGCCTTGTTCCATTCGTTGAAAGCATCGTACTATAAAATTATGGTGTTCTTCTTTTTTGTAGTGATGATCATGGTCATGACTGGAACATTGATGTACGTAATTGAAGGTGGAGAACATGGTTTTGATAGTATTCCTGAAAGTATCTATTGGGCAATTGTAACAACGACAACAGTTGGTTATGGTGATGTTGTTCCTACCACTGGATTTGGAAAAATACTGGCATCCTTCATGATGATCATTGGTTATGTAATTATCGCCGTTCCTACTGGTTTGATTACCGTTGGTATGGCCAGGTACAAAGACGATGGGAAGCAGGACAATCTCTGTGGGAAGTGCAAACACGACAATCCTTTTGGTTCCATTTATTGCAATCAATGTGGACATGAGATGATCAGTTGATTCGGTTTTGTAACTGAATTCCGCTTAAATGCTCGTGTAATGTATTATCGTCAGAATAATTTGGGGGGATTATACCTAAGACCAGAAATTGATATTCTCAGATTACATCTGAAATATGGTTTTGGTTTTCGGATAGCAGGGGATGAGTTGATAGGGATTCAACGGTATTCATTAACACTTGGCTATCATTTCACCTTGGTAAAGCGAAGGATTAGGAATTAAAAAACCTTCAATCCAACTTTTCGCGTTTGGCGAAGATTGAATTTTCCCAAATTGCCATTAATTCGCGCTTATTCTGCTCATTTGTCACGCACATACTTACGCTGAAATCATATCCGTTGATGAGTGTTGAATAGAATACTTGAACCATGTTGATTTCTTCAGCACCGTCATAGAAAAGAATTTCATAACTCTCAAATTTAATACCGCCGACTTCCTCAATAGTTGTTTCTGATGAATCCAATCGAGCACCATGATTTGCATACACACTGCAAAACAACTCTTTTAGTGATGCGTTATTTTTTTTCCAAGCCGCCAGATCTTCGGTGTAAACTTCACGAATGGATTGAAACATATTCATGCTGTCTTTGGAAAAACACAAGATATTATCAAATAAGTGTGTGTTCATTTTTGTTCCAACAGCATTTTCCACCGATTCGATGCCTTTTTCATTAATCGCTGCGATCTCTTCCTTGGATTTAATTTTCCAGTCAGTAGGAATTTCAATTGTCCACCCAATAATCGAGTCTTGGTGTACACCGAGTTGATTTGAGTTTGGTTGTTCAAGGTTCTCAGCTTCATTTTGATTGCAGCCAATAACAGTCAAAGAAATAATCAAAAGATAAAAGTAGTTCATAAGACAGTTGTTATTTTGAGGTAAGTGTTACCCATGTTTTGCGCCCTTCTTTTCGATATGAATAAGTAAACTGAGCTTCTTCGCTTAATTTTACAATAACTTCAATTGGAATAGTATTAGGGGGTAATTGATTGGAGAAATTTGGGATTCGCGATTTCAAGAACGCAGTATATCTTGCAATATTCTTTTTTCCTACAATTGAAAATTGAACTGTTTTAACGGTGTCGGATTCAAAATGAATTGAACAGTTCTTGGCTGAAAAGAATGGAAAATTGGCCTTCTTAATCTGAATATCTCCAAAACTGTAAAGAGAATCGGGTAGTACTATTAGTAGACCTTTAGGTGAGAATGGTTCCGTTGGGAAAACAAAGTCAAATGTGTCAATTTTTCGTTGATAGTGTTTAATACCTATTTCTTGTGATTGGGCACTAAAGGAAATAAACAGAACAGTTAAAAGGAGATAAATTTTAGACATACTTTATTAAAATAAAAAAAGGAATTCACAAAGTGAACTCCTTTTTATTCAGCAGAACTGAAATTAGTTTCCAGTAACTACAGTTGTATATGTTGTCTTGAACATTTTTGATTCTATTTTGAAGTCAACTGTCGCAACTTTTGTAATCCCACCATTTTTTGCGGCTTTTTTGATCGAAATATCTACTTCTTTTGGTCTGAAAATACCCAAAACTACAGAATAACTCGCTTCACCTTTTTTCTCGTTTGTATTATCAGTAACCAAGATTGGTCCGCTAATTGAACAACTTACCATTGTTACAAGCATACAGATGATAACACTGATTTTCAATATGTTTTTCATTTTTTTTAGTTTTTATGTTATTCGCCTGTGACGATAATCTCTACTTTTTGGAAAATAACGAAGTTCGTAATCTTAACATCTACTGTCGCGATACGTTCAACATTACCCTTTTTTGCTGCTTCAATAACTCCGAAATTTTTATTCGTAGAGAAACCAGATTCAAGGTTGTTTGAAGATGCTCCACCTAAGATTAATGTTGTCTTAGATTTACCAACTTGACTTCCGATTGGATTATTTGTAGCTGTGTAAGGAACAATTGTTGAACAAGATGTAAGAACAAGTGTAATCACAGCAATCGCTAATAATTTTGATTTTGTCATTTTTTTGATTGTTTAGTGGTTAGGATTATTCTCCTGTTACTTTAAAGTTGTAAAGTGGAATGAAGAACATTTTTACGCGCATTTCCGCGATACCTATTGTTGTGATTCCTCCTTTTTTCATTGCTGCTTCGTAAGACATATCGAAGTCTTTTTTGAATTGGTGCCCTTTTATTTCACCAACTTTACTTCCAACTGGATTGTTTGTAACAACAGCGGTGTGTGAAATCACACAAGATCCCATCAATCCCCCTATGCAGAGTGATGCGAAGATCATTTTTACTTTTTTCATTAATGGTTAGTTTAAGATAATGTGGCACGAAAGTAGTTCTTTAATCTCGATTTACACAAATAGGAATAGTGTTAATATTCAATATAAATTAGATGTGATGTCCCGCCCTGAAAGCGAAGGGTTAGGAATTGAAAAACCCTTCAATCCAATTCCGATAGCTATCAGAATGGTTCGAAGGGTTCTATATATAGTCGTTCTAGCTATCCGAACAAGTCGGGAAGATAGAAACGGAAAAAGGATTGAACTCCAATAGTTATCGGAAAGCCCAACCCTTTATAGTCTTTGATGATTACATCATTCCTGGCATTCCACCTGGCATTCCGCCTGGCATTCCTGCCGCTGATTCATCAATTGGTTCGTCTACAATCACACATTCTGTCGTCAATAGCATTGAAGCGATTGAAGCAGCATTTTCGATTGCGATTCGTGTTACTTTCGTTGGATCAACTACACCTGCAGCATACATATTGTCAAACTCTTCAGTTCGTGCATTGTATCCGAAGTCATCTTTTCCTTCTTTTACTTTTTGAACGATTACCGCACCTTCACTACCACAATTGGCAATAATTTGACGTAATGGCTCTTCTACAGCACGGCGTACAATTGCAACTCCTGTAGTTTCATCATCGTTTTCACCTACTAAAGTTTCTATTGAATCCAAAGCACGAATTAACGCTACTCCACCACCAGGAACAATTCCTTCTTGCACAGCAGCTCGTGTCGCAGCCAAGGCATCATCAACACGGTCTTTCTTCTCTTTCATTTCAACTTCCGTTGGAGCACCAACATAAAGAACAGCAACTCCACCAGATAATTTCGCTAGGCGTTCTTGCATTTTTTCTTTGTCGTAATCCGACGTCGTAGTTTCAATTTGAGTTTTGATCTGACCGACACGTGCTTGGATATCTTCTTTTCGTCCTGCACCGTTTATTATTGTCGTATTGTCTTTGTCGATCTCTACTTTTTCAGCAGTTCCGAGCATTTCCATCGTTGCATTTTCCAATGTCAATCCGCGCTCTTCAGAGATCACTTGACCACCCGTTAAAATCGCTAGATCTTCCAACATCGCTTTACGACGATCACCAAAACCTGGAGCCTTAACAGCAGCAACTTTCAGTTGTCCTCGAATTTTGTTCACAACCAATGTAGCCAAAGCTTCACCGTCGATATCTTCCGCAATAAGAAGTAATGATTTTCCAGCTTGTGCGATTGGTTCCAAAATTGGCAACAATTCCTTCATGTTCGAGATCTTCTTATCGTAGATCAAGATCATTGGACTCTCCATTTCTGTAAGCATCTTATCTGCATTCGTCACAAAGTAAGGAGAAAGGTATCCGCGATCAAATTGCATTCCTTCAACCGTGCGAACTTCCGTTTCAGTTCCTTTTGCTTCTTCAACAGTGATTACTCCGTCGTTACCCACAACTTTCATTGCTTCAGCGATCAAAGCTCCAATTGTATCGTCATTGTTCGCTGAGATCGTTGCAATTTGCTTGATCTTGTCGTTGTCTGATCCAACTTCTCTTGAATTTTCTTGTAAGTGGATAACGATTGCTTTAACAGCTTTATCAATTCCACGTTTCAAATCCATTGGATTAGCGCCAGCAGCAACGTTTTTCATCCCTGCATTAATGATTGCTTGAGCCAATACCGTTGCAGTTGTTGTTCCATCACCTGCGATGTCAGCAGTTTTAGAAGCAACTTCCTTCACCATTTGAGCACCCATATCCTCAATAGGATCTTTCAGTTCAATTTCTTTTGCAACAGTAACACCATCTTTGGTAATTTGTGGAGCACCGAATTTTTTTCCGATTACTACATTACGTCCTTTTGGTCCTAATGTCACTTTTACTGCATTTGCCAATGCGTCAACGCCTCTTTTCAAGCGGTCGCGTGCATCTACATCAAAATAAATATCCTTTGCCATTTCTTTTTTGTCTTTTGTTTATTATTTCGAAACGAGTGTTTCGATTTTTTGATACTTGCGCATCGATTTACTATAGAACTCCGTAAATATCAGCTTCGCGCATGATCATGTACGTTGTTCCATCCAATGTGATTTCAGAACCAGAATACTGACCGAAAAGTACTTCGTCTCCGACTTTTACTGTCATTGGCTCGTCTACTTTTCCAGATCCTGCTGCGATTACTTTTCCTTTAAGAGGCTTTTCCTTCGCTGAATCAGGAATGAAGAGACCACTCGCCGTTTTAGTTTCTGCAGGAGCTGGCTCAATCAAAACTCTGTCCGCTAATGGTTTGAATGAAGTTGACATATTTATTAGTTAAATGAATGATTATTTAATTGTTTGAATCGAAATTGAATGCTCGAAATTTGTGCCAATGTTGATAGTAGGACAAAGTTGCGGGCTTTCGGAATTATTAGACAAAAAAAATGTCAGTATGCTGACATACTGACATTTCAAATGTTTTGAAGTTGAATGAACTATCCTCCTGTTTTTGGAGTAGCAGGCGCATTTGCTGCTGGTGCACCACCTTGTTCCGTTGGAGCTGGCTCATCCGCTTGTGGGATAATGTCATCCGAAGAAAAACGAATTGTAAGTACGATACTTAAGACTGCAACTAATCCTGCTAATCCCCAAGTCGTTTTGTCAATGAAATCATTTGTCTTTTGAACACCACCAATTTGTTGTGCAGCTCCAAAGTCTGAACTCAACCCTCCACCTTTAGGATTTTGGATGAAAACTACTCCTACTAAAAGGATGCTTGCAATTACAATGATGATCGAAAATAACGTATCCATGCTATTATGTATTTAATTTTGTCTTTAATTCTTCAATTAGGCTTGCAAAGAAACTCTTTTTTTCTGGAACTGTCAACATTAATTGCTCATAAGCTGCAATTGCCTTCGGATAATTTCCTTGCATGCTGTAAACTTTTGCAAGTGTCTCACTTATAGGGAGCGTTTCTTCGGTTAAGCTTTTCTTTGCTTTCTTAGGTGCAGAGAAGAATTCTTGTTTAGGTCTGTTTTGCTCACCGAACAAGGCTTTCGAGGGGTCGAAATCGGAAAATTGAGGCACAACTGTTGGCGTAACAAATGCTTTATCAGGTGCTTCATAATTGCTATTTGCATGCAACCAATTCGTGAATGATGCTCCTTCCTTTTTTTCTGATCGTTTCGGAATAAATTCTGTTTCCGTTGAAGAATCCGTTCGTTTTTCCTTTCGTTTACGCTCTTCTTCTTCACTTAAGCCATCAAGTTGGTAGTTTGCTGCGAAGATATGATGCGCGATTGTTTGCTCTAATGGATCAATTTCTGGAACTGATTTTTCCTTCATTGATTCCGCAACCGAATAAATTTCTTCTTTCTCTTCGTTTTTTTGTTCTTGAGAGTGTGAATCAGCTTCTTCCAAATCTGCCTCCATTTTTACTGGATCAGGCTCTATTGGAGTTTCTTCTTCTTCTTCTTCTTCTTCTTCTTGAATTTCTTTTTTCTTGTCGGACTCAGAATTGTCTAGCTCAGAAACGTGAAGCTTATCAACTTCACTCTCTTGATGTTGCGTATCGGTTTCTTCTAAATCTTCTTCTGTTTCAACGGGCTCAGGTTCAATTGGAGTTAGTAATTCGTCAGGAACAAGTTCCTCTGGAATTTCTTTTTCCTCTATCGGAGAACTATCGGTTTCAGAAACTTCAGCTTTCTCTTCAGGAGCTTCATCAAGAGTTGTTTCTTCAATCGCTTGATGCTGTACATCGACTTCTTCCTGAGTTTCAATTACAGGTGTTTCTTCAATCGTCTTTTCAACAATTACTTCGGGGATTGGTTCCGCGGAAACCGCATGTGCTGATTCAATTAGTTGAAAGAGTTGAACGCGATCCGTAATTCGAAAGGAGTGCACTTTAAGTTCGTCCTCAAAATGAATATCTCCAGCTTGCTTGAGTGATTGCAGGTAGAGAATAGAGAACAGCTGTGTGTACGGATATTTTTCCGCCAACAATTTCAAGGCCTCAGCATCATTTGCTTTGGTAATGGATGGATTGGCAATCCGAGCAGCTATTTCAGTTACGTTCAACATTACCAATTCGAAAATAATTTATTAATAATGTCCTGAACGATTTGCGCATTTACTTCTTCCAAGAGAGTAGATTCAACTATTCCTAAATCTGTGTCCGACGGGTAATCCACAAAACGTGTGCTATTCACTGTCATTTGATCTTCTTCTGGTTCCTTGATGAAAATGGTAAATGTCGCAGAAACCGAAAGTCTATTTTGTGCTGCTTGATCACCATCTTGTAGCGCAATTGGAGTAATCGAGTAGTTGTTGATGACTCCTTCGATTTCTAATTGGGCATCTTCAGGCGATCCTGTAAGGTTTAAGCTCGTACTGTTTTGAATGGCGTCTTTTACGTTTTCTGATAAAGTTGGAGCGTAACTCAGAGGCGTGTTTGGTGCATTGTTTTCAAATGTTTTCACTGAAAATGTTTTCCATTCTTCGGGAAAATTAGTGTCCTGAAATCCTACACGTATTGGCCAGCAACTCGTGAGGAGGAAAATTCCGATGAATAAAATGAAGTACCGCATTATTCGCTTAAATTATATTCTTTGATCTTACGATACAAGGTTCTTTCGCTAATTCCTAATTCGGAAGCTGCATATTTTCGTTTGCCCTTGTGTTTTTGTAAGGCTTTTTGGATCAATTCTTTTTCTCTGTCCTCCAAGGAAAGTGATTCTTCTACTTCTTCATGTGTTTCGTAGGAGTCTTCGTGTGATTCAGTCTGGTAATCATACGGCTCTTGAACTGGTGGGGCAGGAGGGAGGATGTGCGAAGTACTCACTGTTGGAGTTTCGACATCTCGATATAAACGATTGACAACGTTCACTTGATCTTTGCTCAAATCCAGACTTCCGTCTTTTGGAATGAGATCGATCACCAATTTTTTTAATTCAGTCAAGTCCTTTTTCATGTCGAATAAGAACTTGTACATCAATTCGCGCTCGTTGATGCTGTCTTTTGATTCTTTATTGATGATTGCTGGGGTGTTGTCCCGTTCCGATGGTAAATAACTTCTCAGAAGTGCACCGTCGATTTCTCKGGCAGTTTCAATAACAGAAATTTGTTCAACCAAGTTTTTCAACTGACGAATATTTCCTGGCCACGAATAGCTGACTAAGATGTGAATAGCTTCAGGCGTTAATTTAATTACGGGCATTCGGTATTTGTCCGCGAAATCACTTGCAAATTTTCTGAAGAGAAGGTGTATATCGTCACCACGTTTTCTCAGTGCAGGAAGCGAAATTGGAACAGTACTCAAACGATAAAATAGATCTTCACGAAACTTTCCAGAAGTAATCGCGTGCATCATGTTTTCATTTGTCGCTGCTACAACTCGAACATCTGTTTTTATTGGTTTTGAAGATCCGACGCGAATAAACTCGCCCGTTTCCAATACACGAAGCAATCGTACTTGGGTTTGCATCGGTAGCTCAGCAATTTCATCTAGAAAGATCGTTCCGCCATCTGCTACTTCAAAATATCCTTTTCTGCTTCCGCTTGCGCCGGTAAATGCTCCTTTTTCGTGTCCGAATAATTCAGAATCGATTGTTCCTTCTGGAATCGCACCACAGTTCACCGCAATGTATTCTCCATGCTTGCGCGAGCTCAATTGATGAATTACTTGAGGAATAATTTCTTTACCCGTTCCACTTTCACCTGTTACAAGTACTGAGATGTCCGTTGGCGCAACTTGCGTAGCAACTTCCAATGCACGATTTAATAATAATGCATTCCCAATGATTCCAAAACGTTGTTTAACCTGTTGAAGATCCATGATTCTCAGATAGTTTTAGTTGGAGGAAGGACTTCGATTACTTCACCTAACAATGTCGCCGTCGTGCAATCATTAATTTTCACCATCACGTAAGATCCTTTGTCAAAATCTCCTTTTGGGAAAACCGTCATTGAATTATTGTCCGCTCGACCAGACATGAACTCGTCGGGGTTTCTCTTCGCTGGTCCTTCAACCAATACTTTTTGAACGGAGCCAACCAAATCTTTGTGCCTCATTTTTGAATGCTCCTGCTGTAAGTTGATAATTTGTGTCAAACGTTCGCTTTTCAGTTTCTCTGGAACATTGTCCTCGTACCTTCTTTCAGCAAGCGTTTTTGGGCGCTCCGAATATTTATACATGTAAGCAAATTCCCATTTCACGATTTCCATCATCGAAATAGTATCTGCGTGTTCTTCTTCGGTTTCATCACAAAATCCTGTAATCAAATCTGTGGAAATTGAACAGGTAGGAATAATTCTGCGAATTGCATCGATTCTTTCCAAGTACCATTCACGTGAATAACCACGGTTCATTCGTTTCAACATTTCTGTACTTCCTGATTGAACAGGTAAGTGAATGTAATTACAAACATTTTCGTGTTTCGCGATTACCTCTAATACATCATTCCCCATGTCTTTTGGGTGAGAAGTAGAGAATCGAACGCGTAAATCAGGAGAAACGTGGGCGACCATTTCCATTAGCTGCGCGAAATTCGTTGTTGGCTTGTCCGCGTCTTTGATTGCTCCTTTTGAAGTCATGTTCCAACGGTACGAATCAACATTTTGCCCTAGCAATGTAACTTCACGATATCCTTGATTGAATAAATCGTGACATTCTTGAAGGATTGTCTCTGGATCACGAGAACGTTCACGTCCACGAGTAAAGGGTACAACACAGAATGAACACATGTTGTCGCAACCTCTTGTAATTGAAACAAAGCTAGAAACTCCGCCTAAATCCAATTTGACTGGAGAAATATCTGCGTAGGTTTCTTCACGAGACAATAAAACATTCACTGCTTTCTGTCCAGTTCCTACTTCTTTGATCAAGTTGGGTAAATCGCGATAAGCATCCGGTCCAGCAACAAGATCAACTAGTTTTTCCTCTTCGAGGAGATCTTTTTTCAATCGTTCGGCCATACAACCCAAGATTCCTACTACAAGACCCGGTTGACGTATTTTTCGTTTTTTGAAATTTGTCAAGCGATTTCGAACACGTGTTTCAGCGTTCTCACGAATTGAACAGGTATTGATTAGAACAACATCAGCCTCCTCGACATCACGCGTTGTAACATATCCGTCTTTCGCCATTATTGACGCAACGACTTCACTATCAGCAAAGTTCATCGCGCATCCGTAGCTTTCAACGTAGAGTTTTTTTCCGTGAGAAGGAGTTTCGGGTGCGATCATTGTCGCCTCACCTTGACGTGTCTCATCGATTTCCTTATCCAATTTGATTGTTTTGTCCATATTCTTTTCAGTCACCAACCCTATCTACGATAGGGCGCACAAAATTAGTTAAAAAGTGGAGTATGTCAAAATGTCAGTTTGTATTTTATACTTAATTAACGCGAACTTTTTCCATTCTCAAGTGTAGAGGGGCTTAGTAATAAATGAGATTTCAAATTGAATTTTCATGTATTAACCGTAGGTTAAGGGAGCCACAATAATAGGTGATCTTAGATTTTGTTATTCTATTTTATTGCTTATTGAATTTAAAACCTCTTATTTTGCATGCGCTTAGAGCCTTCATCTTGGAGGTGTTTAAGACCTTTTTGAAAAGACGAGATAGATATGGCAAAGAACTTAGTAATAGTTGAGTCACCCGCGAAAGCGAAGACGATTGAAGGATATTTAGGAAAAGACTTTGTTGTAAAATCTAGTTTCGGTCACGTTCGAGACCTTGCAAAAAAAGGAGTCTCGGTAGATGTTGAAAATAACTTTGCACCGAACTACGAAATATCTCCCGACAAAACACAGCTGGTCGCTGAGCTAAGGAAATTAGTCAAGAAAGCTGATGTTGTATGGCTCGCGACGGATGAGGATCGTGAAGGAGAAGCTATTTCATGGCACCTTTACGAAACACTCGGATTAGAAGATAAAGAGACGAAACGAATCACGTTCAATGAGATTACGAAGAAAGCAATCTTAAAATCGATTGAATCTCCAAGAGAAATAAATCAGGCACTTGTTAATGCGCAACAAGCAAGACGAATTCTGGATAGACTAGTAGGTTTTGAATTGTCTCCAGTGTTATGGAGGAAAATTAGACCAAGTTTATCGGCAGGTCGTGTGCAATCTGTTGCAGTTCGATTAATTGTTGAACGTGAACGTAAAATCCAAGAATTTAATTCTGAATCATATTATAAAGTAGTTGGAACATTTAGAACGGATAAGGGAACAATCAAATCCGAAGTTTCGAAACAAATTACTTCTGAAGATAGCATTAAGGCTCTTCTAGAGTCGTGTCGAAATGCAGACTTCAGCGTAGCAGATGTTACTCAAAAGCCTGCAACAAAAAAACCAGCTGCCCCATTTACAACTTCAACTTTGCAACAAGAGGCAAGTTTGAAACTTGGATTTACGGTTTCTAGAACGATGCAAGTTGCACAACGTTTGTATGAATCTGGGAAGATTACTTACATGAGAACGGATTCCGTGAATTTATCGGATACTGCACTTGATGCTGCAAAAGCAGAAATTGAAAAAGCATATGGYTCGAATTATTCGATGACCAGAAAATACAAGACGAAATCAAGTAACGCACAGGAGGCTCACGAGGCCGTTCGTCCTACTGAATTTTCTACGCACTCTATTATTGCAGAGCGTGATCAAGAAAAATTATATGATTTAATCTGGAAAAGAGCGATTTCGTCACAAATGTCGGATGCGCAATTAGAAAGAACAAATATTAAAATGACCGCACCAACGGTTAGTGAGACATTCACTGCTAAAGGTGAAGTGATCAAGTTTGATGGTTTCTTGAAAGTGTACCTCGAAAGTTCAATGGACGACGATGAAGACGATACTGCACCAGAAGGTTTGTTGCCAGCTGTGAAAGTTGGAGATTCAGTCGATACGAATGAAATTGTAGCAACACAACGTTTCTCAAGACCACCTTCACGCTATGCTGAGGCATCTTTGGTGAAGGAAATGGAAGGTTTAGGAATTGGTAGACCATCAACATACGCACCAACTATTTCAACGATTCAAAAACGTGGATACGTTGAYAAGCCGGACAGCGAAGGTCGCAATCGTAATTACGATCAATGGAGAATGAAAGCAGGTGAGGTTGAAATGAAAACCTTAACTGAAGTCACAGGTCGTGAGAAAAATAAATTGGCTCCAACTGATATTGGAATTCTTGTAACGGATTTCTTGGTGGAGCACTTTAGTAAGATTTTAGATTACAATTTTACAGCGAAGGTTGAGCAAGAATTTGATGAGATTGCAAATGGTTTGGTCGAATGGACAGCAATGATCCAGGATTTCTACACACCTTTCCACGATCGAGTGGAGGATACGCTTGAAAATTCTGAGCGTGTTACAGGTGAACGTGAATTAGGGATGCATCCTGAAAATGGACGTCGTATCATTGCTCGATTAGGGAAGTTTGGACCAATGGTTCAATTGGGTGACGAACAAGTAGATGGTGAAAAAGCTGAATTCGCTTCGTTGAGAAAAGATCAGTCGATTAATTCAATCTCACTTGATGAAGCACTTGAATTATTCCARTTTCCAAAATCATTRGGWGAATACGAATCATTGGAAGTGATTGTTGCTGAAGGGCGATTCGGTCCTTATGTGAAGTTCAATGAAGCGTTCGTTTCGATTCCAAAGGATGAAGCAATTACATCTGTAGATTTAGCACGTGCTATCGAGTTGATCGAATTGAAGCGTGAAGCTGATGCGCCAATCGCGATGTATGAAGATATGCCAGTTCAACAAGGAACAGGGCGTTTTGGACCATTTATTAAATGGAACGAATTGTTCATCAACGTGAGCAAAAAATACGATTTCGATAACCTTTCTAAAGATGATATCATAGAGCTGATTGAGGTAAAGAAGCAAAAGGAGATTGATAAAATGATCCATAACTGGGAAGAAGAAGGGATTTCTGTTCAGAAAGCTCGTTGGGGTCGATTCAATATCATTAAAGGTAAGACGAAGATCGAAATGCCTAAAACAACAGATGCTGAAGCGTTGACACTTGAAGAAGTGAAGGCTATCATTGAAGCGAAAGCACCTAAAAAGAAGGCCAAAGCGAAAGCAAAACCTAAAGCGAAAGCGAAGCCAAAGGCGAAAGCTAAAAAGTAACGCAAGAAGTTTTCAACGTTTGTACTTTCAAAGATTTGATCTGAGTATGTTTTTGTGATYCTCAACAAGGCTATTTTTGTTGAAACAGTCGATCATGAAAGACATTTCTATCTACTTTACGCCAGTTGATGATTCTATATCCATTCAGGATGATAGATTAGGAGATGGTATACAGATTCATCACGAAGGAAATTTTCCTGATATTGATAATGAAGGTGTAGCCATTATTTATGTTCCGGAGTACAGAAATTCAGAAGAAGTTTTWACGGAAATAAACRAAGATTTCAGACAGCTTCTATACAATTTTCACAAGGGTGATTCTTGGGGGATGTCTCTCTATGATCTTGGTAACGTTTTGCCAGGAAGTTCGGTAGARGATACATGGTTTGCTTTGGGGCAGATTGTTACTGAGTTAGTAAAAAAAGATGTTATTCCTTTGGTGATTGGTGGAGGGCAGGATCTGACTGTGGCGTGCTACAAAGGATTTGAAAATCTCGAACGTCTGATTAATATTTGTTCCATAGATTCTTCTTTGGATATTGGCGAGCCAGATCAGGAGGTTAGATCCAATGGCTTTGTGAGTCATTTGCTGATGCAACGGCCATGTTACCTCTTCAGTTTTGCGAATATCGGACTACAGCGTTTGTTGGCATCTCAACGGGAAATTGACCTATTTGAAAGCCTTTATTTCGATGTCTGTCGTTTGGGTGAATTCAATCAGGACTTTAAAAAAGCTGAACCGCATTTACGTAATTCAGATCTAATTTCGCTTGATTTTCAAAGTGTGAGAAGCAGTGATTCAGATGCTCGCTTCTACTCGAATCCAAATGGTTTTTATGCAGAACAACTATGCCAATTGTCAAAATACAGTGGTTTAAGCGATAAATTAAGTTGTTTCGGGATTTTCAATGTGAATCCAAATCAAAATGAAGTTGCTTCTGACCTACTTGCTCAACTCATTTGGTACTTCATGGATGGCGTCGCGAATAGATACGGTGATTTCCCAATAGGAAGCAAAATCAATTATACAAAGTTCCATGTGCACCTCGAAGAGTTCGATGACGATTTAGTCTTTTACAAAAGTAACAAGTCCAATCGCTGGTGGATGGAAGTGAAATATCCTGCAGGTGAAGGGAGTAAGTATGAGCGGCATCACTTGATCCCATGTGACCGAGATGACTATGACGGTGCAGTCAATAATACCATTCCCAATTTGTGGTGGAAAACACTCCAAAAGTTGTCTTGATTTTTTTGTATTTTTTCTGTGATTTTTTGAACAATGGTTGAAAAAAATAGTCGTTTTCAAGAAAATTTCTTAACTTGGACGCCTTATAGGTATGTCTATATTCAATGTTATGTACGACAAACACTAGGAAAACTATTTTTTTATGAAAAGAAGACTTTTAGTTTTTTCAACGCTTTTTATGCTTGCCTCGGGAGCTAGTTATGCTCAGCAAGATAAATTAATCACTCATTTTATCTTCGATAAGATGAGTTTTAATCCAGGAGCAACCGGTATTAATGACGGTTTTTGTGGGACATCTATTTATCGCAATCAATGGGATAAAGTGAATGGTGCACCAAATTCAGCTGTTTTGAATGTCGAAGGAGCGTTAGATCGCTGGGCACCGGTTGGTGTTGGTATTTCGTTTTATCATGACGCAATCGGATTTACTCGCCAAAACAATGTATTGTTGAACGGGTCTTACAAATTGAAAACAAACTACGGTACCTTAGGTATAGGACTTGGTCTTGGTATCATTAATGTTGGGATGAATCCTGACTGGGTTGCACCAGTTACGAACAATGACCCTTCATTGCCTGTTGGTTTTGCTGATTTAAAATTTGATTTGAACGCTGGTCTTTACTGGAAAGGTTCTTCAGATTATTATGTAGGAATTTCATCTACTCATTTAACTGCACCTGTATTAGGTGATAGTTCTGGTGTGAATCCAGCAGGAGCTCCTGCAACTGTTACGTATAACTCTGCTCGTCATTACTATGCGATGGGAGGTAAGACATTTAAAAATGCATTTGGCTCATATGGTCACTTAGATGCGAATGTTCTTCTTAGAACTGATATGGTGAAAATGTCAGCGGATCTTAATTTACGATACATGTGGTTTGATAAAGCCTATGCAGGTTTAACTTACCGTACATCTGACGCTATAGCGATCATGATTGGCGCTCGCCCTTTCTTAATAGTTAATCCCGGTACAGCAATGGATAATTTATTAATTGGATACTCTTACGACATTACAATTAATAAATTAGCTAGTGTTTCTCGTGGTTCCCATGAGATGTTGATTAAGTATTGTTATTACCTTCCACCTGTTCCGATTCAAAAATCGAAACATCCACGTTGGTTGTAAAATTCATTTTTTATTAAATAATTGTAACCATTTCTAGGAAGGTTCCGTTATATCCAAGAATAAGATTGATCCTGTAAGTTGTTAATTGAGATATCCGGAAGATAAAAAAGAGGTAGAATGAAGAAACTTTTGTTATTTGCTTTAGTTAGTGTAGTGTTGGCGTCATGTACGTCAAGGACTGGTCACTTAACAGGTTCTCAAGGTAGACGTGTCTACCACCCACAAATTCCATTGGGAATGGTGTATGTTCCTTCAGGAGCATTTCAGATGGGGGAGAACGATGGAGATGTACCATTTTTACATCAGACTCGACCGCGTACGGTTTCTGTTCAGGGTTTTTATATAGACCAAACAGAGATTTGTAACAATGAGTACCGTCAATTTGTGGATTGGGTGCGTGATTCAATAGCTCGTGAAAAAATCTACGAAGGTCTTGATGAGGATGAGGATGCTGAACGATTTATTAACTACAAAGATCGCTACTTCGATGAGGGAGCACTTGAGTATGTTGATTACGATGCATCAGATCGTCAACTAAACCGCGAGGTTTTTAACTTGAATTGGGATCGACGAATCGATTATTACGATGAAGACGTAGTTCCGTTGCTAGCAGATATGTATTATCCGCAGCCACAACGCTACTACAAACGTCGTGAAATTGATACACGTAAATTAATGTTCCGTTATTTCTGGATTGATTATGTTGAGGCTGCTCGTCGTGGTCGAATTAATATCACTCCGAATGGTTACGATAATCAAGGTAATAAGATTGTTGACGATCACCGTGAGTTGGAAACTCCTCCGCATCCGTTTACTGAAGAGCCTCAAGGGCAAGACCTCGACTTGAGTAATGGGATTAATAAAAAGGGACAAAACAACGGGATTCGTGGACATGCTAACCGTCAACGTTTCATCATTGATGAAATAATTAATGTTTACCCAGACACATTGTGTTGGGTACGTGACTTTACGTATTCATTCCATGATCCAATGACAAACATGTATTTCTGGCATCCAGCGTACGATAACTACCCAGTAGTTGGTGTGACATGGGTACAGGCAAAAGCATTTTCTGTTTGGAGAACACAGCTTCTTAATTCATGGTTAGTATCAATGGGGGATTTATTTGTGAATGATTTCCGTTTGCCAACTGAGGCGGAGTGGGAAAGAGCTTCTCGTGGAGACTTGAATATGTCGCAATACCCATGGGGTGGACCTTATATCAGAAATGAGTCCGGTTGTTTCCTTGGAAACTTTAAGCCAATGCGTGGACGTTACTTTGAAGATGGAGGTTTCCATACTGTGAAAGTTTACTCGTACAATCCAAATGGATGGGGATTATACTGTATGGCAGGAAACGTTGCTGAGTGGTGTGAAACTGCTTATGACGAGTCGATGTACGAATTCTCTCACGATTTGAATACAGAGTACCGTTACAATGCAATGGATTGGGATCCGCCATCGATGAAACGTAAAGTTATTCGAGGAGGTTCTTGGAAAGATATTGGATACTACCTAAGAAATTCGACTAGAACGTATGAATACCAGGATACGGCGAAATGTTATGTAGGATACAGAAATGTAATGACACACCTTGGACGTGGAGGTAAGGATTTCACGAAAGAGGGAGGCGAGGAAATTCGAAGCGACATTCAACTTCGCTAGAATAAACAACAACAACAAACAATAAATTAAACCTAAAACAAGGAAAAACTATGAAACCAGGAAGTAAAGGATGGAAAAAGTTTATGGCGAAGCTCTATGGAATTGGAGCAGCAGTCGTTATTATGGGAGCATTATTTAAAATTATGCACTGGCCATTCGCCGGACCTATGCTCGTTGTTGGTCTGAGTGCTGAGGCAGTGATTTTCATGTTCTCTGCATTTGAGCCGATTCATGAGGATCCAAATTGGGAATTAGTTTACCCAGAATTAGCATTAGGTCATACAGATGATCTTGATCACGAAGCATTACCTGCTGCAGGTGGACGTCGTGGTGGAGGAGGTGGATCAGGAATTACTGATCAACTGGATAAAATGCTTGAAGAAGCAAAAATCGATGGTGAATTGCTTGAACGTCTTGGTGACGGAATGCGTGCATTAGGAGATAACGCTGCACAATTGAAAGGTGTTACTTCTGCAGCTGCTGCAACTGGTTCTTACGTTGATAGCTTACAAGCTGCATCTGATAAAGTGTCAAAACTTTCTGATGCATACGAAAGAGCATCTGTTTCTATCTCTGGAATGACTTCTTCTTCAGCTGAAGGTGAATCATTCGGTGAGCAAATGCAAAAAGTTTCTAAAAACTTGGCAGCATTGAACAATGTGTACGAACTACAATTGAAAGGTTCTTCTGCTCATTTAGAATCAACTGAGAAGTTCCAAGGTCAAGTAACTGATATGATGAAGAATCTTGCTGATTCAGCTGAAGATACTCGTCTGTACAAGGAAAATATGGCAATGTTGTCTAAGAACTTGACTGATTTGAATTCGGTTTATGGTAACATGTTGAAAGCGATGACAATTACCCGAGGATAAATCTCTCGGATAAGTGTTACTTATCGTTTTTTATGAATTAACATGTAGTTATTAACCAAATGAAAATTATTTAATCATGGCAGGAGGAAAAGAAACCCCCAGACAAAAGATGATCGGGATGATGTACTTGGTACTCACCGCGCTTCTCGCCCTAAATGTATCAAAGTCTATTCTTGATGCCTTCGTGGCAATTGAGGAGAATATCCAAAAAGCAAACATTGTACAAGTTGATCGTGGTGACGGATTCATTGCTTCAGTAAATGAAGAGTTGCAAACGACACCAAAGGATGCCGAAAACAAATCAAAGCGTGAAAAGCTAACGTTTGTTTTGGATAGAATGAAACAAATTGATGTCATTTCAGGGAAACTGATCAAGGAAATTGATGAAATTAAATCACATATCTTAACGGAGTCAGGTGAAGATATTTCTAAGGCAGTTGACAAGAATCACGAATTAATTTACTGGAAAAAGTACGACAAGAATAGTCAAGTACTACCAGCTCGAATGAATCTAAATGCTGTTCAAGCAAAGGATCAATACGATGTGCCAATGCACGAGATTATTGGTGAAGAGATCACAAATCCTACGGGATCTGGAATCAAGCTTTGGGATAACTTGAATAAATACCGTAAGGATATTGTTGGATTAGTCGGAACATATGATTGGGGAGGGAAACCATTCTCAGTAAATGTTAAGGACATCAATGCATTCAAAGACAACAAAGAATTGACTGCTAAGGTCAAGAAAATGGTAGAGGGAAGTAAGACAAATCACATGGATGATGATAACGCCTTACAAGAACTTTACATGATGTTGACGAAAGAGGAAAAACGTGAAGTTCATGAAGTGAAAGGTGTTCACTGGATTGGTGCTACGTTTGATCACTCACCGTTAGTTGCTGCTTTGGCATCATTGTCATCGTTGCAACAAGATGTATTATCTGCTCGAGCTTATGCTTTAGCACACTGGAAGAGTAAAGTTTCTACTGGTGAATACAGCTTCAACAAAATTATGCCTTTGGCTTATGGACCTGCAGTTGCTAATGCTAACGACGAAGTCGAGCTGAAAGTAATGATGGCAGCCTTTGATTCGGATAACAACCCTGTTGTTACATCAACTCAAGGTTCTGTTGTATACCCTGCAGAAGGAGGTTATGCGTTGGTGAAAGTGAAAGCTGGAGGAACGACTATGACTGTTTCTGGTACAGTATCGATCAAAAACAAATCTGGTATTGAGAAGAAAGAAGATTGGACGCATGAAATTACAATCATGAAGCCATCTGGTTCTATCGAACTACCTGAATTGAACGTATTATACCGTGGTTACCCAAACAAAGTTGATCCAACTGCGTCAGGTTACCCAACAACGGTTCTTACAGGTTCTAACTGTAGCTTAAGCAAATCAGGATCTATTTATATTGCAACTCCTGGTAAAGGTAAAGAAGCGTACTTAACAGTATCTGGTAGAACAGTTGATGGTAAGACGGTTACCTTGAAAAAAGTTAAATACAGAGTTGTGAACTTACCAGATCCAGAATTATACTGGGGAGGTGTAGCGAGCGGAGGTAAAGCTTCAAGATCTCAAAAAGTTCTTTTCGCAAAATACCCACCTTCGATTCCTTTGAATGCTAAGTTCAGAATTATTAAATGGGAATGTCAAGTGCCTGGAGCACAAGGTAAGCCACCAGGAGGTCCTGGAGCTAACATTAGTGCAGCATCAAACTTGTTGCGCGCAGCGAAACCAGGAAGCCTTGTAAGTTTTATATGTACAGTAGTCGGTCCGGACGGTATTCAGCGTAAAAAAGCTGGAGCATTTAAAATTTAATATTAAAAATTGAGGATTATGAAAAGTCTATTCATGAGTGCAGTTGGAGTCTTCCTATTCGTAGGGACGACGTTAGGCCAGATTGAGGGAATCAATGGTGGGCCAGTAAATGTTCCAACGGAAGGAATTATCGATGGTGTGTACATTCAAGAGCACATTCCAACTAAACGAATGATTCCATATACGAATGTTCGGGAGGCAGATGCAATCTGGAGCAGACGCGTGTGGCAATACATAGACTTGCGTGAGAAAATCAATCATCCATTGTATTACCCACTTGATGATATTACTCCCCTAGAATGGGTGCGTAACTCATCTCGTTGGAGTCTTTGGACGATCATCAGACAACATGTTATGAATGCTGATTTACGAGTTTTCTCTCCGTTTAATCCTATCAGCTATGGTCTAGGTGCTTGGGACGGTGATCAATTGAAGTACCCGATCGACCCAGAGCAAGGAATGAATTTCTTTACTGATACTGCATTTAGAGAAGTAATGACAACATACCTTGGTCGGCTTGGACCTCAGAGTGATATACCATTGGTGGATGATTATGGTGATAACATCATTATTACTTTACCTGATGGCTCACAAACATTTGAGTATGAGCCGCGCGATACGACTTGGTTTCAATCATCTGACATCGTTCAATACAGATTGAAAGAGGATTGGTTCCTAGATAAACAGCGTTCAGTTTTGGATCAACGTATTATAGCAATTGCGCCAGTTCGTTACAAAGTTTCTTTGGATGCAAATGGAAACAAAACGATCGCTGGTTTACAAGAGATGTTTTGGTTGTACTTCCCGCATTGTCGTTTTGTATTCAATAATTACTTTGTTTACAACGATAGAAATGATGCACAATGGATGAGCTTCGATGACCTTTTCTGGAAACGTCGCTTTAACTCTGTAATCTATAAGGAGAGTAATGTTCACGATCGTGAGATTGAAACATACCGATCTGGTTTAGATGCTTTGCATGAGTCTGATAAAATCAAAAATGAAATTAGAAACATCGAACATGATATCTGGTCTTTCTAATCATTAAATACTTTGAAAATCCCCTTTGCGTAATCGTAAAGGGGATTTTTTTTGCTTAGAATTGAGGTTCGGAGTAACCTTTTCTTGTTCGCTGGTTATGTTCTTAAATAACACAAACCTAGAACGATGAATTACTTTCTCTCCATTTTCTTGATTCTACCACTACTGAGTTCAGCTCAATATGGACCCATTCCTGAAGCGAACGGTGTCCGAAATGGTTTATGGTCAACCGAGCATATCCCAACAAAGAGGCTCATTCAATATCCTCCGGTTTCAGAACGTGATGTACTCTGGAGTAAACGTATTTGGCGCGCAATTGATATGCGAGAGAAAATCAACCAGCCAATGTATTATCCACTGGATGAAGTAACGTCCTTAGAATGGATTACAAATGCCTCACGGTGGAGTCTTTGGACCATCATTCGAAAGCATGTAATGAATGGAGATTTGAGGGTGTTTTCTCCGTACAACCCAAACAGCTACGGACTAGGAGCAGTGGATGGCGATCAATTGAAATATCCTATCGATCCTCTTCCTGGAGAGAACTATTACACCGATGCTAATTTTAGATCGGACATTCTTTATTATTTGGGACGTCTAGGACCAGAAAGTGATATTCCTTTAGTGGATGAATACGGCGAACCAATGCTGGAGTTAGATGAGAATGGTAATGAAAGCTTCGTATATGAAGCTCCTGATACCGTCTGGTACAATTCCAAAGATATAGTAGAATACCGTTTAAAAGAAGATTGGTTCTTTGATAAACAACGCGGAGAGATGGATGTACGCATCATTGCGATTGCACCTGTTGTTTATGACACGGAACTTGACATCAATGGAAATGAACAAATTACAGGAAAGAAAGAACTCTTTTGGCTCTATTTTCCCCATTGTCGCTATGTCTTCAATAACTATTTCACCTATAACGATAAGAACGATACACAATGGATGAGTTTCGATGACTTATTCTGGAAACGTAGATTCAGTAGTTACATCTATAAAGAGAGCAACAGTTTTGATCGTCCTATTGACAGTTATGCACATGGTGCCGAAGCGCTTTATGAATCGGAAAGAATTTCAAATGAAATACGCACCTTCGAACACGACTTGTGGTCCTTTTAGAAAGAGAATTTATTTATTCAAATCCCAAGAATATTCCTGATAAGTGATCTTTTGTTTATCGAGCTGCTCAGTACGGTATTTATTCATGAAATCAAATATGGTCTTACCGCCTTTCGTGAAGTCTGCACCATACCAATCGAAAATTTGAGAAATCTGAACTTCCTTATCTCCATAAGTATTCTTCGAACTATCGTTTAAGAAGCGTTTTGTCTGAGAAGTCATCTTCGCGTATACAGTACTAGGTGTATATGCCATATTGAGAAGTACAGGACACGATTTACTTGCACAATTCAATGCGAAGTGAATTCGCGGTTCATTAAATTGTTTTCGGATAATGTCGTTTTCTATCTGATTCAATGAATATGTCTTCCCATTCAATTTGATAAATGATTTGTGCCAAGGTTTAGCCGTAATATTCGTGATGGATGATATCGGGTAATTGTCAACAATCAGTTTAATCGTATAGACATTGTATGCATTGATCCAGTATGTTAATTTTTGGGCTGAACTCCATCCCGTTCCAGGGAAGTTTGACTCAAATTCCTTCGTGATGTCTTCCAATTGTGATTTATTCGCCTTGATCGAAGCGTAATTCACTTTTCCACCATAAGTAACATAACTTGAAAGCAGAGCACTTAATTTTGCGTAAGCATGAAAATTATATGCTTCTTCTTCTGAAGTCACAGTTTCGGGAAGGATTTCAGTTGGATCGGGCGTAGAGAGTTTTTTATCATTCGTCAAAAGTACACCTGTTTCCGCAATCTCTCGAATTTCCTCAGCAGTAGCTGGAGCTGTAGTTTTTACTTGAGTTCCATCTGCCTTTGTTTCAATCTTTGTTATGAGTCGATTGCCTTCGTCATCGATTGTAACCATTGTCTGAATTTTCTGTTCAGGTTCTATTTCTGTTGTTATTCCTTCTTTTAGAAGTCCCATAGCGTTATTTTCAGAAGGAAGCCCCTCGGGGGTATCACTACATGAAGGTAAGGTTAGGAGACTGGTTAGAACAATGGAAAAGTATATATTTAGTTTATTCATAATGCTTAAGACGATTAAGTGGCCGAAAACTTACCACAAGTTAGTTCAATGATTTGTAATTTGCAATCCAATCTGGATCTGTTACATCTTTCAAAAGCATCCAAAAACTCGTATCGAGAAAGAAATCCCCGTCAATATGTTTGATTCCGTACCGATCACCCAAATACATTTCCTGTTGAGGCGAGGGTTTATGATACTTGTTACTCCATCCGTTTTCATCGCGATTTCGAAAAGGATACACTGAAAAACGAATTTTCCACAAAGAATCAAACGGAATACAAGCTGGAATTTTTTGAAACGTTACGCTATCCTCAAACACATTGCAACTTAATCCATTTTGCGCAAAAAGATTTTCGCGCTTCGGGTTGTAAATGCTTGGCCAATGCCCTGAGACAATTTTAATGAATGTTGCCTTATCGCAAACACGTTTATGCAAAAGCGCACGATCAGTCTGGATATAACAAACGTAAGTTGTCAACATTGAATTAGCACCAATTGATACGCGAACACCAAAAATTGGACGAGGTTGTGACGCAGGTGGAATAATAGAGACGGAAATCCCCCAAATGACTAATACTACAAAGCGCCAACGCATGATCTAAAGTAATGAAAATGATTGAATTGCTTGGGTTTATGGATTGCTTGGATTATTAGAGGGTCAAATGAATCTAATACACAGCCTCCAACCTTCTAAGGCGAAGCCTCCAAAAATCTAACCCTTCTCCCCCCAAAGCACTTCATCCAACCTTCTAAAGGCGAAGCCTCCAAAAATCTAACCTTCTACCCCCAAACCACTTCATCCAACCTTCTAAGGCGAAGCCTCCAAAAATCTAACCCTTCTAAACCCCAAACCACTTCATCCAACCTTCCAAGGCAAAGCCTCCAAAAGTCCAGTCCTTCTAACCCCAAACCACGTAATCGGAGAATCTGACACTCGGAAAATCTGACGATCGACTAAAAGTCTAGCCGTCTAATCTTATCCAAACCGGTAAATATTATTCGGAGTAATGCAAGCGTTCAATTTAATATCATGAAATTCTATCCCGTCAATTTTATCGAGCAGATCATCAAAGTGATTCAAACCAACAAACGTACAGCGCGGTGAGCATTTCTTAAGAAAACGATCGTAAAATCCTTTTCCATACCCCACACGATTTCCTTGCTTGTCAATTGCTAATAAAGGAACGAACACATAATCAAAATGCTCTGCAGCAATCACACGACCCTTTTTCGGTTCTGGAATTCCGTATTCTGATATTTCCAGTTGGTCTTCTGATTCGAAAACCACCTGCTTCATCTCATTCGTCTTAAAGTTGGCCTTTGGAATCGCTACTTGAGCACCAAAAGACAAAGCCTTTTCCCAGATTTTATACGTGTTGATTTCTTTACTCCGTTCGATTGGAAGAAAGATGCTGATCTTTTTACCTTCTAATTGGTATTTACTGAATACCATGTGACACACAGCTTCCGAAATTTCTTCGAGCTGACGTGGCGAAAGCGCTTTACGCTTTTCAATATAACTTTCGCGAACTTCTTGTTTCGTCATGATTACATACCTGAAAATAGAGACTGAGTTGATGACATCACCTCTTTCTCATTTATTTCGTTGACCTTATCTAGTGTGCGATTGAATGCGACACAAATCAAATCTTCTAAATCCTCTTTTTCAAACTGACTCAAATCAGCGTTAATTTGTACAGATTTTAATTCACGGTTTCCGTTCATTGATACACGAACCAAACCATTACCTGCTTCTTCCGAAATTTCTAGCTCAGCGAGGCGCGTTTTGCTCTCTTCCGACTGACGCTTAAGATCTTGTAGTTTGTTGATTAAATCGTTATTCAGCATGCTTTTTGTTTATTGAACATAAATATAGTAAATTCGCTTGAGAGAGGTATTAACCTCCATTTAATTTGTATGTTTATCCTGATTACCTAGATCATAACATCCATCAACCAATAGTATTTTGCAGAGAATAATTTTACTTTCATTCACCCTAATTGCCACTGTTGCACTTGTTACTTCTCTAAGTACAGGAATCAACAAAGGCAAGATCGATAGAATGGACCCCAATTCCTACTCGGTAGAAGAAGTCTTGAATCAATTAGGTAATGAGCGACTTATTCACTCAATCACGCAAGTTGATTTAGCAAAAGCAAAAATTGGAGAAGACCTTATATTTAATGGGTTTACCCTTCGTGATGGAAAGAAATCAAAACGTATTTCGACCTATTTTGTGTGTACTGACTGTCACAACACTACACGTGAGTTTGATGATGCTAGTAGCGAATTAGCTGAGGATAGATTGCACTACGCAAAGGAAAATGGGCTTCCGTTTCTTCCTGGATCAACGCTTTGGGGAATTTACAATAGAACATCATTCTACAATGATGACTACGTTGAGAAATACGGTGACTTAGTAATTAATGCAAGAGACTCCTTAGCTAACGCTGTTCAACTTTGCTCGAAATATTGTTCTTCAGGTCGTTACATCGATGATTGGGAGATGGAAGCAATCATGCACTATTTCAAAAAGAATGAACTGCACTTGAGTGACCTCGATATTCCAGACAAGGATAAAAATGCTTTGATGGATGGCCGTTTATCTCAAACTCAGAAAGAAAACTTATCGAAGGCAATAACAAATTCTTATCGTCAGGCTTATTCTGCAACATTCATGGAAACAATGGATCGTGCTGAGCGTCCGTACGGTGACGGAGGGAATGCTGAAAATGGCAAACTCATCTACAAAAAAGCGTGCATGTTCTGTCATGAAAACAAACGCGTGACGTATCTGCATTTAGACGATGGTAAACTGTCGGGACTTTTCCTTTGGAGAAATAGAAAGAAATATACGGATCAATCGATTTATCAAATTGTTCGGCATGGGACCTATTCGAAAGTGGGTAGAAAGCAATACATGCCGCACTTTACGAAAGAAAAAATGAGTGATGACCAATTGAATGATCTTGTCGCTTATATCAAACAAATTGCCAAAAGATGATGAAAAAAGTACTCGTTCTATTCTGCTTCGCGCTAGCATTCAATGCGCAATCGCAAAACGTAGAAGAAACATTTTCCGGAACACGCGTTATCAATGGGCATTCTGTTGAAACACTCAAAGGCCGTATTCTTGAATTTAGAATCGAACACCGCTTTGGAGACATTGCCGGTACAAATGGTGGAATTCAGCAATTCTTCGGATTTGATCAAGCTGCAGATATTCGATTTGCATTCGAGTATGGAATTACGGATAAATTGATGATTGGACTTGGTCGTAGTAAAGGTACTGGTGCTCCATACAGATCACTTATCGATGGTTTTACAAAATACCGCTTCATGACCCAAGAGAAGGATGGAAATCCACTGAGTTTGGCCGTGATGGGATCAGCATCTATTTCATATCAGAAAGCATCAGCAGATTTAACACAAGTAACCAGTTACCCACAATTCTCACATAGAATGGCGTATAGCACTCAGTTGATTGCTGCACGTAAATTTGGTGAGCATATCAGTGTTCAAGTAATGCCAACGTACGTTCATAGAAATTATGTAAATATTGATGATGTCAACGGTTTGTTTTCTCTTGGTGGAGCATTGAACTATAAAATAAATAAGAAATACGGAGTCGTTGTTGAGTACTATCAAAATTTCAATCCTTCAGGAATGAGATTGGACGCAAAAAATAGCCTCGGTGTTGCTTTCGAATGGACAACGAATGGTCACAACTTTAAAATGAACTTCACAAATTCACGTGGGTTTGGAGAAACGCAATTTATACCGTACACAGTTTCGGATTGGCTAGATGGTGAATTCAGATTTGGATTTAGTATCTCAAGAAAATTTAAACTATGAGAAGACTAAGTTATTTTATTCTGAGTAGTGCTGTGGTTCTGTTAACGGTTGCATCAATTTCGTCGTGCAACAAGGATCAAACACCTCTGGCTGTTCCAGATCAATGTGCAGATACAATTTCTTTTGTTGGAATTGTGGAGCCAATGATTCAGGCAAATTGTTCAACAAGTGGCTGTCATAACGCTGCTACGTCTTCTGCAGGATATAATTTAGAAGGACATGGGAATATCTCTGCCAACGGTATCGCAATTTTAAACGTCATAAGACATGAAAGTGGTTTTGCACCCATGCCATTTGGCCAAGCAAAGTTGAACGATTCGATCATCAATCAGTTTGATTGCTGGGTAATACAAGGAAAATTAAACAATTAAAATCTTAAATATATAAACGATTAATTATGAAAAAAAGCTACATTTTATCTTCCCTAGCCCTTGCTTCTCTAGGATTTTTCGCTTTTCAACAAGCTGAAATGGAATCGAGCATCGTGCAAAAATTTTCAAAAGAACACCGCTTTTCAGCTGGTGGACAATCTGGTTTAACTGGTGCGCCAGGTGAAGCAAATTGTACACAATGTCATTCTGGATCTACGCAATCTGGTGCAACTCAGAATTCTGTACTTTTCTTAAGTGGAACAACACCAGTTACTGAATATACTCCTGGAAATACATATACAGTTACATTGTCACTAACTTCTTCTCCAGCTAAATCTGGATTCTCAGCAACAGCTTTGGATGCAACAGATACAAAAGCAGGTACATTGATTGGTGCTGGTGTAGGAGGAACACAAAACTTTGCGGCTTCAGGTCGTGATTATGTTTCTCATACTTTAACAAGTAACACTTCTGCACAATGGGCATTTTCTTGGATTGCTCCAGCGACAGACGTTGGGATTGTAACTTTCTACTTTGCTTCTAACGAAACAAATGACAATGGTGCTACTTCTGGTGATGTGATTTACTTATCTGAGCACACAATTGGTGCTGCTTCTGGTGCGGGAATCGAAGAAACTTCTAACGAAGCGAAATTCACTGCTGGATACAACGCAACTTCAAACAAATTAGTTCTTGACTTCAACAGCTTTGCAGTTGGTGATATGAACTTGAACTTAGTTGACATGAGTGGACGTTCTGTATTTACTTATGATCTTGGAACTGCTGATCTTGGATCTAACAAAGAAACAATCGTTCTTCCTTCAGATTTAAATGATGGAATGTACGTTGTTCACTTCTTCGTTGGAAACAAAGCAATGTCTGCTAACATTCTTGTGAAGAAATAAGAATACATTAATATTGAAAATCCCACTTTATTCCGGTAACCATCGGAATAGGTGGGATTTTTTTATGTCATCATTCGGACGGGAAAAGATCAACGTGTACGAATCTCTAGATCAATTCTTCATTTTTTCTCCTCAGCAAGTTCTTTGAGTTTTTCATTCATAGCTTCAAACCCTTGCTTAATTTCGGTATCCAACTTTCTCTTCATGAATGGTACCAAGATTCCACTGAAACCTTCTTTTTGAATCAAGGTAGTGCTGCCGTCATCATTGGACTGAAATAGAAAGGAATGACGACCGTCAAAAATCCCAGGAATGAACAATCTTCCCAGCCAAGTAAACTCTTGATTTGGAGCATACACTTTTGTCGTCGGCTTGAATTTCATCCCGCCAATAGTTGCTTGAAAGGATTCACCAACTTTAATGGTACCTTGAATCGATTTAATGAATGGGTTCCAATTTGGATAATCTTCGAACTTCGTAAAAATATTCCAAACTGTTTCAACTGTAGCGTGAATGGTGATAGTTGTGCTTATTTGATGCTTCATAATGATCGTCATTTTGTGTAGTACAAAGATCAAACTCCATTTGTGCTTAGCTCTTGATAAATGTCAAGAAACAATCTTTTTCCGAATTCTGCTCAAGGTTTCAGGAGTCATGCCGAGCATCGAAGCGATATATTGGAGAGGAATGTGCTGTAAAAGCTCTGGTTTTACTTCACACAGGTATTCATAACGTTCTTCAGCTGTCATAGAGATAAAGCCAAAAACCCGATCTTCAATGGTCATGAAACATTTGGCGATGAACAATTTTTCGATCTCTGCCCAATTTTCAATATGATCACCAATTCTTTTGTAACTCGAATAGTCAAGAGAGTAGAGTTCGCAATCTGTTAGTGCCTGGATATTCCAACGAGCCGTCTGATCAAACATCAATGAGTTAATGTCTGTCACAAATTCACCGGGAGAAGAAACCCACTGAGTAACTTCTTTTTTTTCCGACTGCCGATAAATTCTAATGTAGCCTGACTTTATAAAACTAAGTTCGCCAAAGCGAGAACCTAGAGTCGTATGAAATTCGTCCTTTGCGAGTGTCTTTTCTGTAAATAGTGTCGCAATCTTGTCCGATCGTTCTGTTTCAGTGTCAAAATAGGCGGAAATGTAGCTCGTTAGTTCATTCATAGGTGCCATTTTTATTCCAAACGTTTTGTAACGATCGAATCTATTCGCTTAAACAATTGCTCTGGCATATGTGTTCGCCAATCAATCTCTTCCATTTCGCCCCCCATTACTACGTAATGATCAATGCCAGTTTGGCACATTTCGTCCAAGACATGTTCGTGGAAATTGATAAACGCAATCCATCCATCTTCCACATCTTCGAACCATTCCTCGTAATAGCAGTCATCCGATCCATGAAAGTTGAGCACGTTTTCGCCAATCATCAAGAACTTATCGATTCCTTGTGGAATCAATTCATCAATCAAGTTGCGCTTTAAGGTCATCACATCATTCTCGATCGTATCATTCCACTCTCCAATCAACTCAATGATACAGTAGCCCAGATCTTGATCAACATAAAGAATCTTTAGAAAGAGGGTGGGTGACTCAATTGAATCCCACTGAGGATGAATGTAATAATTGTAAATTTTGTCTTGAAACTCGAACTCATTATACTCCCGACCATAAAATGGTGAATTAGGATCTTCTGAAGCAACGTAATAATTCCGCCAGAGGTAATATGGTTCAATCATGTGCATAAGCAAAGGTACGATTTGGAAACAATTTGATTGGCACAAAATATGCTTACAATTAATTGTAAATTTGACTATCAATAAAATCAACTTCAAAACCAATATGAGTTTTAAAAAAATCACAATCGCTCTATTCGCCCTTCTATTCTTAGCAGCTTGTTCAGAAAATGAAGTGAAAAGAGACATGAATGAACATTTGTCTGCTTACTTGAATGATAACGAGGAAGTAGTAGCATTTGGAAAAGCGAACCTAAATACGATTCTCGAAAAAGCAGATTACACCAGTGTAAGCTTATTGGATATGGTACTTGGGAGTGAAATTGCACGGTACGAAACATTTATTGATGTAAAAGGCCCAATTTATTACGCAGCTCATGGTCCATTAAGTGATGACGGAAGTCCGGAAAAGGTCGTACTGTTTATTCGAGTGAAAGATCAAGCGGCGCTTAAAGACTATTTACAATCAGAAATGAGTTTTGACTTGAACGAAGGAGATGGTTTTGATTATGCAGCTTCTGGTGATATGGTTTTGGGCTTCAAGCAGCATTTAGCAGTCATTATTTTACAAGCTGGGAACGACAAGGAGATTGAATCGATTAAAGATGTATTCAAACGAGCAGATGGAAAAGTGAGTACAGGTAGGGTTGCAGAGATGCTGAAATCAAATAGCGGCGACATTCAAATAGGAGTGAGTCTAGCGAATTTATATGGAACAGCTTCTGGAGATTTGAAAACAGCACCAAAATCAAAACAAAAGGATTTGGAAAAAATGCTGAAGGAAGCCTTTGTAAAGTCATCAGTGAAATTCGAAAATGGTCGGGCCGTGATCGAGATGAAAAATTTATTCAGTAAAGAATTAGAATCAAAAATGTTCTTGGTAGCAAACAGTTCTGCTCCGATTTTAAAGGAATTGGGTGCTGGAATACCACGCATGGGGTTCAGTATGAACATGAACGTTAAAAAGATGGAAGATCTTGTAAACGAACTTTCTCCAAATGCCATCAATAAAGGCTTGGGTAATCAGTACTTGATCGCCAAATTGGCAACTGGTTCAAGGGAATTGAATGACCTATGGGATGGACAAATTGGAATGGTGATGTTTGGTGAACCAGACGAGAGCGGTGCGTTTACACCTGAAGTAAATGCCTATGTTGGTGTTAGTGATAGTGGTCGTGAAGCATTGAATAAATTGGAGAAAATGGGAATTGAAACTTCTCAGATTCCTGGATTACCTCCATTCTCAGTTGGGGAAAAGGGAATTTCTATCATGTCCAATCCTGGACTACTCAATGAGAAACTGACCTTGCCTGTTGGAGCAGAGAATTTTGGGAAAGCAGGAATTAACTTCTTCTTAAACTTGGAAGGACTGAATGCAGAAGACGTAGCAGAAATGTTTGACATGGAAGAATTGAAGATTATCCTTAAAGTGGCAAAATTCATTTCATTCGAATATAGCAATGATGGCGGGAAGTTAATCATCACAGCGAAAGACGGAAAAGAAAATGTTCTCAAACAAGCATTAACTGAAATCATGAAAGAATTTTCAGGGAAAATGGGAAATAACTTTATTTTGTAAGCATGACCTTAGATAAAGAAAACTGGAACAAACTCACGGAGGAAGAGCAACGTGTGATCCTTCGTAAAGGAACAGAAATGCCTTTCACAGGTGAATTCAATAAGCACAAAGGAACTGGAACCTTCGTTTGTCGTCAATGTGAAGCGCCATTGTATCATTCGCAAGATAAATTCAATTCGGGCTGTGGTTGGCCAGCATTCGATGATGAAATCGATGGTGCTGTGCGCCACGTAACGGATGCTGATGGTAGAAGAACTGAAATCTTATGCCAGAATTGTGACGGTCACTTAGGACATGTATTCGTTGGTGAACAAATAACAGAAAAGAACACACGTCATTGTGTGAATTCTATTTCGTTGAAATTCGTTGATGGTGAATCCTAAACATCAATTGTTACCCATTCATTAATTAGTTTATTGATACTACTTATATGTAGTGTTTGCTCGAATTTCAGGTTCGACGGTTTCCAGTAAGTATAAGGGGAAACTGAACTTGTACTAGTTCTACGATCATTTTTCATTCGTGCGTCTTTGCGTTATGAGTTACGTTCTATGTGGCTTCTTGTGGTAAGCTAATTCTGGCTTAACCATTTTGGTGAAATCATTAGTCTCATTATCGGCCCCTTATCTAAACAGTTCCTCGTCACCTTTACTTTGATTACATCGTTCCATTGTTTAGAATTATACGCTGATCTGCACCAAACTATCATAGATCGTATCCTTTTTCAAGCTTACTGAAAACGATAAATCTTTCAGAAATAACACCAGAAGCATTTTCATTTTTTTGATTCAAAATGATAAACCATTCTCACAATGGTAATTTATGTGCATAAATCCTTTTCACTGTATGTGTTTAATTAGTTGTAGAATAGCGGTTTAAGTGTGTTTTTGATTTTTTGGCGCGTTATTTCTTTATCGTATTTCAAAGAACAGATTGAGTTCGAGATGACACTCATTTGTTAAAATGAATACTTATGAAAGTAATAGCGATAATAATAGTTTGTCTTTTTCCAATGCTATCGATTGCTCACAATACTGTAAAAGATGAGTGTGGAGATGTCAGGCTTTTAAAAAAGTCCACCACGATATATCTAGCAAGAAATATTCCTATAGACGAAATCCCTAAAATATCTATACAATTTTTGGCTTCCTATCCGGAGTTAGTTTCATTGAAAAATCAACACAGAAACAGATGGCGTTACCCTCTTTAATGCAGAATCTATTGATGATTTAAGCCGAAGCCAACTCATTTTTATTTTAAATAAACAACGATGAAAAATCTTACTTATATCTTTTTTGTAGCGAGTCTATTGTTCTTTTCATTTGAAAGTAACGCACAATGTAATACGGCAACTTCTATCTGTAGTCAGGGCGTAGCTGGACCATTTGTTTTCAGTACTTCTGGGCCACAAGTGAGTACTTGTTTGGATTTTACCGGACCAGGATATGCATACATTATATTGTATATTACTCAAAGTGGACCATTGGAATTACTGATTGATGGTAATGCCAGTTCAGGATATTTGGATGTGGCAATATTCCTCATTCCTCCAGGAGAGGATCCCTGTGTTGCAATTCAAAATACGGCCAACCAAATTTCATGTAATTACGCGTCTTCTGCCAGTGGATGTAACCAGATTGGAACATATTTCTCTTGTGTTTCATCAATTCCTTCTCCCCAAGTTACAGCCGGAGATAAGCTTATGATTGTAGTCGAGAACTGGTCAGGAGTTTCATCAAATTTTATAATGGACTTAGCACCCGCTCCTGCTGCCCAATCTGGACCTGGGAATTCAACCATTGTTGCACCAGGTGCAGCAATATACACTTCAAGCTCTCAATTTCAGATGAATGCTATGGATAATGGTGGAGTTTGGTCTGGAATAGGCATTACACCTGGAGGAGTATTTGATCCGTCAATTTCAGGTCAGGGAGTCTTTACGATAACGTATACTCTAGGGATCCCCCCTTGCGATGAAACAAGTACTTATGATATAACAGTAAATTCACCGCTATCGGTTGAAATGAAAACGATTGATATCGTATGCGAGGAGGATCAAGTCAGCCTTATTTGGGAAACAGCATCTCAATTGAATTGTGATTATTTTTGTTTTGAAAGAAGTACGGACGGATATGACTTTCAAGTGATTGAAATTATTGATGGACTGGGGACAACAAGTGAGTTACAGCATTATGTTTCCACGATTCAATATGATTTTAGGTATGAATATTACAGGCTTGTAGAAGTAGACCTTAATGGAGAAAGGACTATCTATGGACCTTTCTTTAGAGATTGTGGAACAGATCCTTTAATCATTTATCCAAGTCCAACAACTGATTTAATTTGTATTAAATTCATGGGGTTTAACTTGAGCAATACTGAGCTATCAATATATGATGCCTTGGGCAAGATCGTTATGTGTAAACGAGCTGAGCTAAATAAGATGCAACAAATGTCTCTTAAAGAATTGAGCGCGGGGGTATATACATTCGTTGCAGAAGATTCTTTTCACAAGGAAAAAAGGAAATTAATAAAGCTATAAGTAATTTCTTCAATCGAAAAAGAGAATAGGGCAGAGCATCCGATAGTCGTTTTTGGATTAGTGTACAACTAATGGTTCAATTTAAACAGACGGATTAACACCTTCCACGATGGCGGAAATTGTCCTATAATTCCTCTTATCTGAAATCAATTTATAGACATTTGAACAGCAATTTTTATATTGGAGAAAATTACAATAATCAGTATCTTTCTCTTGCCGTTAATGATGAGCGAAAACGAATATATTCAGAATAAATAACCAGACAGGTAAATGGGCTTGACCGCAGAACAATTAAAAGCAGTAAAAACGAGGAGTGATCTAATTGCTATTGCAAAAGAGAACAACATTAAAGTTTCGAAAACGCTATCAAAATTAAGATATGAAGCTGAGCTCGCGATGTTGCAAGCTGAATTTGTGAACCTGCAAAAATGGATTGCACAAAAGAAAATGAGGCTTGCAATATTGTTTGAAGGAAGAGACGCAGCGGGAAAAGGCGGTTCAATAAAACGATTTAAAGAGCACTTGAACCCAAGATCGTCAAGAGCGGTTGCTTTATCGAAGCCTACAGAAGTTGAGAATGGACAATGGTACTTTAGACGATACATAAAAGTATTGCCCAACCCCGGAGAGATCGTATTGTTTGATCGAAGTTGGTACAATCGAGCAGTAGTTGAGCCAGTAATGGGGTTTTGCACAGATGATCAATACGATCAGTTCATAAAGCAAGTTCCAGAATTTGAGCATTTGCTGTATGAGGACAATATGAAAGTGATCAAGTTTTGGTTCTCGATTTCTAAAAAAGAACAAAAAAAGCGCTTCGATTCCAGGTTGAATAACCCATTGAAGGAGTGGAAATATAGTCCAGTAGATATGAAAGGACAAGAATTGTGGGATCAATACACGCACTATAAGGAAGAAATGTTCAGTAAAACGCACACGAATTTCAGCCCTTGGATTATTGTTAAAACGAATGATAAAAAGCAAGCAAGGCTCGAAAGTATGAGGTACGTATTGTCGCAGTTTGATTACGAAGGAAAGGGAGATTCGGAAGTAGAACTTACGCCAGATCCCAATGTGATCATGAGATTTCATAGAAGTTCAGTCCAAATTGACATTTAAGAAAAGTAAAATGAACGATATAAATTTAGATGCTGAAGATCTTAAGTTATTGAACTCCAAAATTGGCTTGCATGCTCTTTTGAGAAATAAGAAAGTGGACTTGTCGAAGGCGTTGAATGAGGTGAAATACATTACTGAACTTAAAAAAAACCAAGAAGAGTTAATCAAGCTTCAAAAATGGCTCATCAAGGAAAATAAGAAAATAGTGATCCTTTTCGAAGGACAAGATGCGGCAGGAAAGGGTGGAGCAATTCGGAGAATTACCCAGTACATAAATCCACGGCACTTTAATATCGTCGCCTTGGATATTCCAACGGAAGATGAACGAAATCAATGGTTTTTTCAACGTTACATCAATCACTTACCAAGGCCAGGAGAAATCGTGTTCTTTGATAGAAGTTGGTACAATAGAGCCGTTGTGGAACCGGTAAATGATTTCTGTACGCAAAAGGAATATGAAATATTTATGTCTCAGGTCAACAACTTTGAACAAATGCTCGTTCAATCGGAGACCTATTTAATCAAGATTTATTTCTCCATTTCAAAAGAAGAACAAGCGAAACGATTTAAGGAGATCAAGAACAATCCATTAAAGCGTTGGAAAATTACTCCTGTTGATGAAAAAGCCCAAGAATTGTGGGATGAGTATACATCTTACAAAAAGAAAATGTTTGAGGTAACAACAACGGAACATGCTCCTTGGAAAATTATTGAAGCCAATAAGAAATCCAGTGCTCGCTTGGAAGCAATTCAATATATTTTGGATACTATTCCGTATGAATAGAGAGTGGTTTTGATAGTTTCAAATTTACGGATAGTATATCAAGGCGTCAATACTTGATCTCTTGCATCGATACTATTCCTCACTGTCAGAAACACGACCTTTGGGGTGAAATTGAATGCCTTTTCCTATATTGTTAGCGGATTCAAATTGAGTCGAATAAAATAAAAAATGAGAATTTTACTCCTGTCTAACCTCCTGTTTCTATCTTCCTTACTGTTTGCTCAGAATGATAGTGTCGCAAAAATCAACCTTTCAAATTCACAAGGACTCGGCAGTGGGTACGAGTACGAAAACAACGGGAAACTAGATTCGCTAACTGTGATGTCTCGTGTTTTTGAGAAAGATACAGTTTTGACTAAAGTACTGATCGCGAATACTGCACAGTTGAGTCGCGCACTTCGTGTAAACATGGCGTATTTAAACAAAAAGGGTTCTGGACAAGCATCTCGGCAAAATAGTCTCAGGTATAACTATCAGCAACTTCGAAAAGTAAACCAACTATTACAGACTGAAGAATCGGACTCGTTTGATTTGACAGGACTTGATTTACATAAAATTTGGGGAGAAGATAAAATGGGAAATGTTCACTTTACGAGCTATTACATCCCGATTATTGAAGTGAGTAATGTCAAAGATAGCGTCTACAAATATCCAATTTATAAAAAGCCAAGTTCTTCATACCTGCAAGGATTATCGAGAGTACAAATTGATCAACAGAAACTCTTGAGCGGTAAAAATCTAGAGATTGCATACGCCAAAAACTACTTCGATGTTTTTTCCATGCAAGTTCAAGGATCGGGATATGTTGAGTTTTCCGACAGCACAAAAAAACTGTTTTCGTACGGAGGAAAAAACAACAAATCGTATTACAGCATTGGCCGGTATTTGATAGATGCTGGTCACATTCTGAAAGATGAAATTTCCATGCAGTCCATAAAATCATGGTTTGACGCTAACCCAGACAGTCTTTCCATATTGATGAAAAATGCATCGTACGTGTATTTTCGAGAATCTTATAACGAACCTTCGGGAGCTGCGGGAGTGCCATTGGTGGATTTTGTGTCAATTGCTAGTGACTTTAAGTACTTGCCCAAAGGTGCGCTGATTTTGGGTGAAGTTCCCGTCCTTGATTCTAGAGGTGACTTTTTAAGGCATGAATATCGAATATTGATTGTTCATGACACAGGCGGTGCCATAAAAGGCGCAGGTCATGTAGATCTATATGCTGGCGTCGGTCCTATTGCGGGAGAGTATGCAGGAAGAATGAAACACTATGGAAGGTTGTGGTTGATTCTGCCGTGAATTTGCAATTGGTAGTTGTCTAGCTTGTTTTGAATATCGCTTTATACAATGGTGTTAGAATACATTCAAATTGTTCTTGATTTTTTCCTTCAGATCATTTCTTAATTGTGCTCGCTCTGCATAGTCGTTCCAAGATTTTATGGTAACGTTAATTTCTTCAATAATTTTCGCTCCTTTTTTAATGTTGTTGTCCTTAGCTAGCGTCATTAAATCCTCTTTGCTGATTCCAAGTCGCTTTCCATTAACACTTAGCGTTTGTTTGTTTACCCAATGATTACTTGGGTCGAAAGAAAAACATAAGTCATATGCCGGAGCTAGTTTCCAATTTTCACCCTTTTTCAGCATGAAAGAGAAATTCTTCGTGTGATCATCGTAGTTGGTTGCCAATACATTAAAGACCATTCTTCGAAACATTTGTTCAGCCTCAGGATAGGTTAAACGTAGCAATCGCATGGTTTGAAATAACTGTTCATAACTGTAACCGTACATGTCGTTAAAGTCATAGTGTTGCAGACCACAAAATGATTGGATGTGATGCTTAACGTTTTGCTCTCGGTCAAAACGTTTGGTCATGAAATGAGCTCGTCCATTTTCTTCTAAGAGTTTACATTCATTGATTTCAATTCCGCAGTCAAGTGCCATCAGATAGTAGGCGTATTCTACGCGCCCCCAACCGGAACTTTCCCCAAATTGTGCTCCACTAACACCATCTAATTTGAGTAGCCAATGCTCAAAGCCTTTGGGGACATTACCTTGTCCAGATCTTACTTCCTGAGTGGTGGGATTATATCCAATGACAGCTTTGGGACGTGCACCACCAGCAGAGGTTCCAATTTTTAAAATCTCCATCATTGCTTTCTCCTCGTCCTTGTTTAGATCGGCTGTAAATGCTTGTCGCTCATTGAGCATTTTTTTTGCCGCTTCAACCAAACTATCTAGTTCCAGTGAGAAGCTGTGTGTTCCCGTTTTGATTTGGCTTGGTTCAAACTCGATAGCACCCATTCCTCGTGTGCCTATAAAGCATAATTTCTCGACAGGGTTCATGCCATTTTCTGATCGACCTCGTTGTGCCAGCCATGCATTGATCAACTTATTCCCATACTTATCAGGCAAAGCATCAGACAACATTCCTGGTAAGCCCTTGAATGTGTCTTCAGTTTCATTTCGTCCTTTTCGCAATTCAGGAAAACTATATATCCGTGAACCTTGAGCGATGGGCATTTTAAGTGGTGATAAATCCCATCCCTTTTCAATGAATTTTGTGTCGTATTGGAAATACCCTAATTGATTCGATTCATCCCAACGGATGGCTCCTGCCAATTCTCCCCATATTTTTACTTCGGCTACATCTACCATCCTAAATCTTCTTGTTTGCGATCACTAACGTGCTGCGGTGTGGCTTTTTTTCGTTGTTTTTTTTTGAGCTTTGCGTATTCGATTGGACTTATTTGTTCTTGAATGTTAAATATATCCATGACATAAAGTAGATCGAGCACTCTTAATACCTGAATAAAGCTATCCATTCGTACTTTTTCTCCTCTTTCGAGTAGGCTTAAGGTCGAACGACTTATTCCTGCTGAGGTCGCAACTTGACTTTGCGATTTATTTTGATTTAGTCGATGTGATTGGATAAATTTCCCAATGGTTTCCATGATTGATTTATCGGACATCGATTCCCATTTTATGTATGACTTATCATTCATTATCTCTGTTTATGATACTCTTTGAGTGCGATCTCATTCAAATATATGAAATTATTTGGAAACTAACAAGTACAATGAATGATAAGTCATTCAGTATAGCCTTTATTTGGCATGTATGAATGACTTATCATTCATGATCGGGGATGGTCTTTGATTCTTTGAGTATGCTAGGTAAGGTTTGTTGTGTGGTCAAGTTCATGTTTACACTTCATCCTTGGGGACTAATAAAGATATTTCTACACGATCAGAAAAGACAATTATGCCTTTGAGCAAGCCACTTTTTATGCTTCAAGTACTACGGTACTCGGTCAATATTACTAATTATGTGAGGTGATTTAAATAAACTTTCAATAGTTATTGAAAGTTTAGGAATTATTACTACATTAGATGTATGGAAGAGAACGAATAATAGGATTGAGAGAATATGATCCTATTTTTTTAAGTTCAATTTTCAATATTTATTGAAAATACTAAATACAAGAGAGATGAATTTTAACATAATCGGATATAGCATTTACATCGTAGTTATCATCTACATAACCATCTTCATCGGTAAGAAATTTCATTCAAACGGTCGGGTTTTCATACATGAACTCTTTACGAATCACGATTTGTGCGAGGCGGTAAACAATATTCTCTTGGTCGCCTATTATCTCTTGAATATTGGAAATGCAATTCTCATGATGAGAACATGGCCTCAAATTCAATCCTTCGCCTCATTGATTGAAGCCATTTGTACCAACATTGGACAAATCATCTTGCTTCTGGCTGTAATACACTATGTAAATATAATACTGCTCTTGGTGAGCAGAACTCAAATAAATAAAGTAACAATTAAACACTAGTATCATGGAAAACTCAATGATTATCATCGCGTATGCTACCTACTTACCGATAGCTATTTTGCTCACTTATTATGTCGCTCGAAACCTTTTTCGGAATTCAGAAATATTCATGCTTGAAATTTTCCGAGGGAAAAAGGACATTGCCCTTGCGACAAACAAACTATTCGAGATCGGCTTTTATTTGTTGAACATTGGCTATGTCTTGTTGATTTTAAAAATGACGTACATTAATAATTATCAAGACGTAATAGAGCGAGTGTCTTTCAAATTAGGTGGCGTTTCTATTTACCTTGGAATACTGCTCTTTTTCAATTTATACTTGTTGTTTCGCGGAAAAAAAGCGTCTAAACAAAATGGTGAAAAAGTAATGGAGGTGCCTAATTCTGACTACCGTCCAGTATAAGCAGAATTGCCTTCGTATCAAGATTTAATAGGGAACACCTCCAAACAGATAGTAAACTGTTTGGAGGTGTTCCTTTTTTTGTTTGTAAGGATTCGGCTAAAATGACGTGCGCCATTACCTGTGATTAAGGTTTGCCAAAAGTATGCTGCTAGAAGATCTATTTCACCTCTCTTGAGTTTGAAAGTGCTTCGTTAAGTAGTTCAATGGCTCCTTGCTCGTATATCGATTCCACAATTTGAATGTCATCACCTTGTAATTCTCGGATTAACGTTTCGTATTGTTCTAAAGTCCACCCAGCAGTCTCACTGTTACCTCCTGGTATTTGACGTTTTGAAGCGCTATATCTACATGCCCCTGGAGCAAAGTATATCACGGACCACTTTCTTGATTTGAGTTTCGCAAGGAAGTCGTCATCGCTTGTTGTTGGAATGTATTCCGCATTCCCAGTTAATGGAGGAACGATTTCGGAAAATTGTAGTGATAGCTGTGGATCACAACCACGTGCTAGGATGCTTTTTTTTGAGTTGTCTACTGAAGTAGAGTCTATTTCTTGTGTTGTATTCATATCCGTTTTTTTTTGACCTGTTTGACTGTGACAAGACATAACAACCAATAATGTTGCTGTCATCACAAAGTGTTTTGCTTTATTTAATCGCATTGTTGATTAACCTTAATGTGTAGTACAAAGGTTGTCAAATCACACTTTTCTTGAAAGGTCAAAAAGGGATAAAGGATGGTGAAAATTGGAGGGTTTTATACCTGAAAATTGGATAGAATGTTGATGTTCTTAAATGCGTGTTAAGTGTTAGGTATTCTGCGTTTCAAGCACATTATTTTTCAAGCACATTTACTGACCATTCCCAGTTATATGTCTTTTCTAGGCCTGACATAGTTTTAAGTCCCACAGTGCCTCGATACGTCTGAAGACCTGTACTTTCTGGTGATATCGTAATAATCCCTAGTCCTTCTTCATAGTGAATTACACCTGAACCATCAATAGTAACTTTTGGGCTGTTGTACGAGTCATACGCTGCTACTATTACTGTAATATTAATAGGATTACCTTGGATTACCGTTGATGGTCCAGTAGCCACGGGTAATATTTCATCAAATCTATAACAGCAATGCCCTATTTTTGATTTCCAATGCGCAAGCGCTAATCTTCTTGCCGATAATACATCATATTGAAAGGAAGTAAGTGCAGATAAAGCTTCAATAATCGATGTGTTTTCAAAAGTGCTTTTTATCCAATGGTTTCCGCCGTCTTTACTGCTTTCAAGGGTTAACATCATGTACAGGTCAATTAATACCTGTCGATCGTCTATTATATTAGCCTTTGATCCGTCTATCATTAATTCAACTTTCGATCTTAAATCTTTCGCTGAGCTAAACTTGTCGACGTTACTAATCTCTATTTTAAACTTCTGTTTCCCCCAATTATAACTTCCAGTGTGCTCAATTATTTTTTTTCTAAATAGAAGAAGAGTATTCCAAAGATTTAAACTTTTTTCAGTTAATGCACCATCAGAATCGAGCATTACCTTGTTAGATATAGTTCTCCCTTTATTATTAATCGCACTGAGATTAAACTTGACAGGTTGGGCGCTTTTCCTTGATTCTAATTTTCCCCATAGAATTGAATTATCATCACCCTGCTTTACTTTTTTTAAATCTTCGTTGGATTGTACCAAAAGTTCGTATTTGATTTCATCAACCAACGCAACAAGGATGTTAGAATAATTTTCAATACTATCCATCTTGCTTAGAAGATATTCTACTTTTTGGAGCTTTATTCTAGAGTCATCATTTCGTCTTGTTGATTCTATATTCCAATTGACTTCCTCATAATAACCTTGACCAATATCAAATTGAGTCAAACTGGCATCATAGACATCGCTTTCTAATTTTGCCATCCGCTTCAAAGTAATCTCGTTTTCTGATTTAGTCGAAGTACACCCTACGATAATTCCGATTATTAGTATGTAAGTGTAAATCAACTGTTTTTTCATAGATGAGTTTTATTTGAACATAACGTTTTCGCTAAACTGCGTTTTAAAGTAGTTCAGGTTTTGTCATCAGCTTTTTTATTTTTTTGTCCTTTTGGATCTATTCCTTTTTCCAACATCCTTATATAAATATCCTCAACATGCTCTCGAGCCCAATCCATTTTTCTTAAAAATTTCAAGCTTACTTTCATTGTAGGGTTGCGCTTGAAACAAAGAATATTAACTTCGTCTGCCAGGTATTTCCAACCATAATGTTCCACCAGACTTTCTAATAGATCGGCTAGTTTCACCCCATGCAAGGGATGATCGAGTTGTTTTTGGGTAGCTTGTCTCCTAATTTTTTTAGCAGGTGTTTTCTCTTCCTGACCATCCGTCGTATTAGGTTTGTCAGTGGGCTTGTTCTCGTGATTGTTTTCTGTGTCCATTGTTGGCGTTATATTTAATTCCCTGTTTCAGCATTGCTAATAACATCAGAATATGTACGATAGAGTACATGTCCCAATAATTCCATCTGATTTCCGACAATAAACGTTTACCAACGACAATCCTCGGGAAAGTTAGAATCCAAAATACACAATATTCCAGAAATAATTAAAGGGATAAAATGAATTATGCTCCAAGAGCAGGTAAAGCACTACGCTTCTAAGAAAGTTTATACTTCTCTTCTAAAATCGAAATAATTTCAGTCTCGTCAAGGTTTTCCTCGGCTGATTTCAAGCGATGGTATTCCTGTTGAACATATACCGCTAATACTGTCTCTGTCCAGTCAATTGAGTTACCAGAAGCGTACTCTTGGACGATACTTTTGAACTGTTCAAGATACTTATCCTCAGTACCTTTTTTTGTGAATAATTGAAGTGTCCATTTTGAAACATTCTTCATCTCAATACCTTCAGTACCATATTTTCCTATTCTCCACTTAATCGTCTTTCCTAAACTGTGAAGTGGGATTCTATATGAAAAATCCATGTTTTCAATGGAAATATGGAGAAGGTCATCTTTAACCGAGTGCTTTATCATGATTTTACTATCGTTTCAAAATTATATATGCAATTTTCTTACTGGCTCTGGAATACTTTTTTATTCATCAGATTCCCTTTTTAAATATTCGCCAAGAGAGCTGCACTGTATTATCAGTGACGTTTAGGACCAATATTTATTTTGCAAAGATAAGGAAAAGCGATGAAGCTTTTGAGTATAGTTTTGTTCAGTTTTAAGGATAACCGAAGCGCAAATTTGCACAGGAGTATTGGGGATGTTAGGAACGGATTTTTATTTTCTTTAAGCCAATCCATTCATGTTCTATATTCTTCATCAGTAATGCGTTATCAAATTTCACTGAACCCTTAGGGAAAATTGCCTCATTTTCAAAAAAACTAGATCTTACATCCTCGACTTCCAAAAGTGATACTTCCCAATTATATGCTTTCAACTCAAGTCCATCAAAATCATTTTTGTCAGGTGAATATCCAACAGAACCTTCTTCAAAAAAATCTGAAACACATTGTAAATTTTCGAATATGCTTTCTTTGTTCCAAGTAGTCGTTTCTCTGGCCTTAATTGACAATGATGTCTTATCACGACTGACAAATCCGACTTCATAATTCCCATCTTGCTCATTTACCGTAAACTTTGCTAAATGGTGAATCCCAGGGAATATTGTTCCTCCAGCGAAAGCATTTAATCTTGAAGAAGTATCTCTTCGTGGGATAAAAACACCTTCTTTTTGAATTCCATTTTCTGTCCATTCAACAGCAATTCGATGAGCTCCATTTTCTGAAGAAATACCAAATTGCCTAGGCAAACCTTTTGGTCTGATTTCTTTTAGTCTGATTAAGCAAATCCCTGCAATACCTTTTCCGTTTACCAATTTTGGTCTAAAAGGTTTGGGTAAATAATTTTCTAAGACTTCCTTATCAATTTGGTAGTTGATTAAAATCCGTCTGTCAATTATTCCTTTGATTCGTGGTATTTTCATTTGTTCTTTTTCAATTGTCGTAAACGTTCTGCAGTCTTAAGGGCCTTTGCTAAGGTTTCATTTTTGGTGACGTCATCTACTGTATTTCTTAATCAAATCGTCTTTTGATTTGTATGTCTTGTATTTGCCATCTATTTTCATTTGATGTATTTGTCCGTTGGTCCATATTGTGTCTACATCACTATTCGCATGAAAAAGGAAAATTCTATGGGACTTAATATACTTCATTGGTCCACACAATTTTGACTCATTCAAATCAGCGATTAAATCATTTTGAATTTCCGATTTAATTTCAACTTTTTCTCCAGAATAGCCATTGTCAATTTCAATTTTGGCGATAGTATTATCAATGACCATTCTTTCAGTAGTGGCGCAGGATGATAGTCCGATTAATACGATGTAGAATGTTTTTTTCATAGTGATCATGTAATTAAGGTTCAGCGAAACTACTTTTTATCTTTCAGCTCTTTTTCTATATTCTTCAAAAGTGATTTCACCAATTTTATGTATTTCTTCCAACCCAAAATCTGATGATACTCAGTCCGGTGTTTAAGTGTCAGAATCGAAATGTACTCTTTGTCCAAGGCCAATGTTTCTATTTTTAAATTGGGCAAATGACTTGGCTTATTTAAAATACTACCTATAAACTCCTGTGAAGGAACAAGTGTTTTGAAAAATTGAGGGTAGATATTCTCATAGATCTGCTTAATCGTATTATTATCAGTATAATTTCTCTTTGTAATTCTATAGTAATTGAATATTTGTTGTCTTATGGAATGAGTCTGAATACAATTGACCGTACCCGCAGCCATACTTTCATCAAAAGTGCCGCTGTTTAAATCAAAGTGGTTTTCATTTGCGAGCACAAAATTTAGTCTCAAGAATTTATTTACATCGTACTCTTTTGGCGCGTTTAGGATGGTGAAAATCGTGTCTATTTTGAGTTGTCTTTCTTCAGCACTTCGCACGTTGTTTTCCAATTGAGACATATCATTAGTTAAGTCGACACTGAGATTTTGGAGAATTCTTATTTCCTCCTTGTTTTGTTTTGACTGATCACTCCAAGCATTTATTTGAAGTGCAATCAAAATTCCAAATACTATTTTTATGATTTCACCAAAAGTAGATTTCAGTGATTTAGAAATTTTGCTAGGGTTAGTCATGTTTCTTATTATTAATTTTCTTTAAACCGTCAAAATGTAAACTTGGCGGACTGGGTTAGTATGCACCACCTTTCGATTTGATTTAAAAGCCTATTTATTCTTCAAAAAATCCTTCGCAGTATCACACCAATGCTCCGCCAAAACTTTTCTGTTCGCGCCAATTCCTTGAGCTAGATGTAAAGCGACTCCCATGATCATCACAGAAGCATCGTGAAGTTCTTGGTTCGTATTCAAAGCGCTAAATTTTTCTTGAGCCTTGACTTGAAGCAATTCAGTGTGTTTTTGAACAAAGTTGATCGGATCTACACAGTCATTTGATATTTCAGGAATCATCAAACAATCCAACCATTCATGACCGATTCGATTTGCCAAGACTTCAGGAGATTCATTGCCCATAACTTCCCAAAGTGGTAGCGTTTTTGTGTCGCCAGATTCAGCCAAACCGGTGTCGAGGAATAGCTCAAATGCCATATCCGCTAAATTTTGCATCAACTCTAAATACGCGTCTTGTGCCTTTTCGAAGTGCTCAGTTTCTTGCCCCTGAAGGTATTCGCCAACACTTAAATGAGGTAATTTTACAACTTCTGGACAGCCTTCCAAACATGGGAATTTAGCTCCTTGATAGATGTAGTGAACCTCGTTGCTGTGTATCTGCCTACCAATTGGAAATAAGCGACACGCCAAAGGACGTCCCAAGTGCACGCTACACCCAAATCCATCTACGTATTGACTGCACGCTTTCTTGTTTTTCCATCCCGCTTTACCATCGAATCTCAATTTAGTTCCGCCATACTCAGTATAAAGATCACGAAATTCCCTCGGCGTATTTTTTTTCTCCTTGGCAAGAGAAAACAACTCCCATGGATTGAGTAGCACTAAATTCCCGTGACAACAGGTTCCTGAGCGTGTGCAAGTGAGAGGTAATATGTCTTCTAGACTGAGTTGAGTTGTTTGCATTTTGGGTGTATACGAAGGTAATTTGTTTTTGTGCTTATCGTCAAATCTAACGTTTTGGCTAAAAACTGCGGGGCTATTAACTAGAATCTGTCTTTCGAAGATAGTAATAGTTTTTAACTAGAATTGATGTCTCGAAGCAGGGAATTCGTATAGATGTTAGCGTATGTTAAGCGTATCTGTTTTATTCATTTACAGATATAAAAGTTTCTACTTCTGCATTATCTCCATCATAATATTTTTTTCCGTGAATAGTAAAGTCAGCTTTATATGTTCGGGCTAGGTTCAGTTCATTATTACCCCATATTTCCATCCAAGTAGTAACAACCGCTTCTGGCATTGTGCCTTTTGAAACAAATTTTTGATATTCTGATTTTTCAATGGTTATTCCAACAAAACCTTTGGGAATATTTTCTAACGAACTTACAGGCAATCCAATAGTTGTAGTGTATGCTCCATTGAAGTCGGTTTCATAATCTGTATAAACGGCATAAATATTATCATTTAATTTGTTCGGGATTTTTTCTTGAATTTTTTCATTCCAAAATTTCTCCCATATTGCTTCTATGTCTTTGGCAGACTGTCCATTTTCATTAGTTGTTCTTATGGAAATTCCGATTACTTTAAATTCTTGGATAATTTGATTGTTCATAGTTTTGGCTTTGTTTGTCTGCACTTGAGCTTTGCAAGAGAATAGTATAGATGCAAAAAGAATGTAAATGAGAAAGTTTTTCATTATCGTTTATTAGGTTGCAAATGTAGAGTACTCTTGTGACAGCCTAGTGTCAGGGGTAGTAAATATTTTGTTCCGATGTGTAGACTGTTGGTAGTTGG
>NVXP01000143.1 GCA_002733985.1 Fluviicola sp.
GTTCCCATTTTGTTATCTGACAGAAACGCTCCTTTCCGGTTTATCGCCTTAACAAAGGCAAATTCGGCCAATCGTTTGATTTTTTTCCTTCTGTTTCCTTTATCACCAATCACAATATTGACACTAGGATTGGCATCAAATGTATTGGCAATGATTCTAACGGAATCCGCTTTGTCTTTATGTTGTGCGATAATCATGTCACTAAGTTAATTGAATCTCCAAAAAGAGTTGATGATTATCGAACCATCTGCAAAACTGCTGCCTTTTATCCCTTCTCTCTACTCAAGAAGTTAAGTCAAAGAATTCTTATCTTCGAAAAAACAAGCAATAGTATTCTCAATAGCTTAGAGTAATTGTATTAAACTAACCAAACATGAGTTTTCTAAAAGCAGAATGGCGAAAACTGGCAATTGCCAATTATGTAGTTGACCAAAAGATACTGGCTAAGTACCTTCCTGCGGGAACAGAATTGGATTTATGGAAGGGGAAATGCTATCTAAGTGTAGTGGGATTCATGTTTGTAAACACACGGATATTGGGTTTTAAAATACCGTGGCACATAAATTTTGAAGAAGTCAATCTACGTTTTTACGTAAAGCGCTTGGAAAATGGAGAATGGAAAAGAGGGGTTGTTTTCATAAAGGAAATCGTGCCTAAGTGGGCTTTGACCTTTATCGCGAATACCGTTTACAATGAGAATTATGAAACCTTGCCAATGGAACACTCTTGGAACATTGAAAACGACAAAAGAACCGTTGAATACAAATGGAAGAAACAGGGTAAATGGAATTCACTAAGTATTACGGCAAGTGTCGAAAAATTTAGCATTGATCCGAATAGTGAAACAGAGTTCATTACCGAACACTATTGGGGTTATGCAAAAGTGAATGAAAAGAAATCGAACGAATATGAAGTAACTCATCCCAAATGGGAAGCATACCAAGTAAGTGATTACAAAATTGCTGTGGATTTCAAAACAGCGTACGGAAAGGAGTTTGAGTTTTTAAGTTCAACAAAACCGGTCTCTGTAATGCTTGCAGAAGGCTCTGAGATCACAGTGGAAGGAAAAAAGGTAATAAAAACATGAAGTACGACATATTAAAAGAAGAAATAGTATTTGATCATTTCTTCAAAATAAAAAAGGCTAAAATCAGACATGAATTGTTTGACTCAAATTCGATTGAAGTTGATCGACTCTGTTTTGAGCGCGGAGATTCTGTCGCGATTCTCATGTATGAAAAAGACACCGATTCTCTTTTGTTCACGAATCAATTTAGGTATCCAACTACGGGGAAAGAAAATGGGTGGATTCTTGAATTAACGGCTGGCTCGATTGAATCAGAAGACGACGAACCCAAAGACAGAGCTAAAAAGGAAATCGAAGAAGAAATTGGTTATCAAGTTGAGGAAATAGAATTTATCAGCTCCTTTTTCGTTTCTCCTGGAAGAACATCAGAAAGGATACTACTTTATTATTCAGAAGTCAACTCTGCAAATAAAGTATTTGATGGTGGAGGAATGAAATTTGAAAGTGAAGATATCCAACTGGTTAAAATCAAAACAGAAGAAGTCATCAAGCGACTTAAGGACAATCAATTTAGAGACGCTAAAACGATTCTTGGAATTCAGTGGTTTCTACTAAACAAGGTAAAGTAAGACGGTAGTTATTAAGCAAAAACAGCAAGAAGAATAACTCTCCTTGCTGCTTAACAAATTATAGATTCTTAAACCTTGGAATTACATCTTCACAAGCGTTGTCATGTTACTGACACTTGATGACGTTTCAACCTTTAAGAGGTACGTTCCTGCTTCAACTTGATTCAAATCCAACTCGATAGAATTAATTCCAACTTCTACATTATAGTTAGACGTTAAAACCAATTCTCCTGAAATACTGTACACATTAACAACAGCATTTTCCGAACTCAAAGCATCAAAAGTTATGCGTGTTATGTCAGTTACTGGATTTGGAGCAATAGACAGTTCAATTGATAACGGTGATTCGCTAATTGAAACACTTGAACATTGTGTAATTACATCTTGAACGTCATCTTTCATTTGCTGAAGCGTTCCAGAATTAAATAGRTTGTACTTAATTTTCTTGTCAGATGGACAAATAACACTTACCGTAGGATATCCTGTTCCATATTCCGCTGGCAAYACAACCGGCCCATGAATTAAGGTATAACTAACACCAGTTACCCAATCCCCCAAAGTGTTACTTCCAGTTCCATACATATCATCAAGCGATGTGTTTTGCGCATCTTCATATCCAATGATAACGACTTCATTTGTACCATTTGGACCAAATTCAGCGTAAATATCCTCTAGATAATGCCCCGTGTGAAAGCTCCAGCATGGACCACACCATGTAGCATACATATCTACAATAACCACTTTACCTGCAGCAAGGTGCGCGTATAAATCTTGACTTGTTCCGTTAATATCATCTGCTGTGAAATTAGGAGCAACAGCACCAACTTGTGCCGTAGAAGCGAAACCGGAGAGGCAAATCGCAATCGAAGTAATAATTTTCTTCATTTTCTTAGTTTTAATTATGAGTGTGACCAATGTAATTAAACTTCGTCCAAGCAAAAAAGCAATCTAACTTTCATTCATGGAATCCTATATTCCAAATCATTAGTATAATCGGTTGATCCATTTTATGGGTTTCAGAGTAACTAACACTCACAATAGTTATTAAAGAACGTACGGCAATCGCTGAATTAAACCAATAAAAACGCTCTTCCCTTCCATCCCGTATTTTTTCCTTTAAGACATCCCATTATTTGCTCCATGTATTCGTTGGCATTTAGCTTTCAAGATGTCCGTTACTTTGTAATAAGTAAGCATTAACCGCAAACCGAACGTTAATTCCAAATCAAAAAAATAATTCCTGTAACAAATTCCACTGTTATATGGTCTTACCAATACCTAGCAAAACATTAATACTAATTTGATCATGAAAATTCCAATCCACGCCATCCCTTTATTTGTCATTTGTCTCCTCTTTTCCTCTTTTCAGGTGAACGCACAAGAACCTGTTGAAGTTTCAGGTCAGGTGAAAGATGCGCAGACAAAGGAAAACCTACCATATTGTAAGGTAGTTGCATTAAATGCTAAAGACAGCATCGTGCGTGGCGGAATCACAGATGAAAATGGTTTTTTCAGATTGCCTTTGAATCCGGGACAATACACCATAATCATTAGTTCATATGGCTATGTGAATGACACGATTCAAACAGGTCCTTTCCGAAAAGACAATTTCCTCGGAGTCTTCAAATTAGAAAGTAGTGTATTGGATATTGACGAGGTGAAAGTAAGTGCCAGCTCGCGAATTGACATGCTGGAAAAAGACGTGCAAATAATCACAGATCAACAAAAAAAAGGTTCTACAGCAGCGAAACATGTCTTGGATAGAATTGCTGGGATTTCGTACGATGAATATGCTGGAGTACTAAAAGTTGACAACGATGCAAACATCATGATTCTTGTGAATGGCGTTGAAAAAAGTCAGGAATATGTTCAGAATTTAGATCCAGAACGACTCATTCGTGTTGAAACAATAAGAGACCCAGGAGGACGATATGGACTTGAAGGATATACCGCGATTGTCAATGTAATACTCAAAAGAGATTACCAAGGTTCTGAACTATACATAGAGCAAATGCAATTAGTGGATATTGTTCCTGAACACAATCGATTGGATTACATGATCGGGAGTATTGGAGCCACTTACAATTTCACGAAAAATGACTTAAACATCTACGGATCTGCTCATCTTGAGCGAAGGAATTTTAAAATCACATCCGAATCTCAAACGGAATACGCCGATGGAGTTGTAGTTCTAGAAGAAGCTGAATGGCGTGTTCCAAATGCCATTATTTTAGAATCAGATGCATATTATACCTTAGGCTTTGATTACCGAATTAACCCGAAACATTTGATCAGCTTTGAAAGCAATATTCAAGCACTTCCGTTGAGCGTCAATCAGGAAAACATTGACTACCAAACTTCGGTTTACTCCAATGATACGCTCATCGAAAAATACGCGTTCAGCCTAAAAAATAAAACAAGAACGTTTAACATATACAACACCTTCTTCTACATTGCTGAGTTCAATGAACGGACAAAGTTGAATGTCAATTTCACTTACTCGAATTACAAGGACGATTACACGAATACGACGTCCCAAGAAGGATATTATGACCGAGTGGAAGTAGGAATTAACAAAAAGCAATACACACGTGCCTATGCCGAGTTGGACCACATTCTATCAAAACGAACTAGCGTTCAAGTTGGGTACGGGAATACTTGGAGGGAATTAAGAAATGAATACTCCGTTTCAGTTACTGATCCAAATACTGCTGCAACAACTGATTTTACAAATGATTTCCGATTAACTGATATGCGGCATAAACTCTATTCGAATTTTTCATGGAAAATTGGAAAGAAATGGAGCGCACGAGTTGGTCTTGCAGCAGAAACGTCTACTCCGAGAGTGGATGATCAGCAGCTCAACTACCTGATTTTTCAACCCATGTTTGATTTGCGCTTCGCGGCAGGAGAGAAAATCAACTATATCCTTAAATACAGAACTTCTAGCTCCTACCCGACTATCTCGGAAACAAATCCATTCACGAATTTGCTTAACCCACGAATCACATCCACGGGAAATCCATATTTGACGCCATCAACGACACATCGGTTTTCACTTCGTATAAACATCTTGCAAGGATTACTCTCATTGGAGCCATACAGCCATTATTCAAATAATCGAATTGCAAACGTTGGCGAATTGGATGCGAATAACATCTTCAATTTTAGATACGAGAACGCAAAATCATACACAAGAAACGGAGCAAAATTGAATTTCAGTAAGTTTTTCAAACCGGGAATTATTGTTCAATCGAACGTAGAAGTTTACCATTCCAAAATTGTCTCTACTAGCACAACGAATAGCTTGATAGATTGGCGTGCTGATGTCGACCTCATCTACATGTTCATGAAGACAGAAGCGATGTTAGGATTGAAATACCAACGACAACAAAGTAAAAACATCAGTGGTTTAGGATACAACAAAGGCGATGTGGATTTTTGGTTGCTCTTCTACCAACGACCACTTTTCAAAAAACGCGCAAGTATAATGGTTGGTTACTTCCTTCCACTTGATTTTGGTACTAATTACAATCAAGGATTTCACGCAGAGACGAGCGGTATTATGATGCACACAGACAATGATGTTTCTTTGGTGAAGAATATGTTTTTAGTTGAATTTAGCTTCCGATTGAGCAAAGGAAAATCGATCAAGAAAACGGAAAAAGACATTCAGCAGGAGAAAGAAGCGTCTGGAGGAGGAATGTTTTAGTCGGTTTGAGTAGAGGAATTAATTATGGCATTGGAACCTGAGGAAGGCTACGCACTGTGTCAGTATTGGTGATGTATATTAGTAAGTGAACAATAATGATGAAAAGACTGATAGTCATATTTCCAATAATACTGTATACAGCTTGTGCTGATTCGAACAGTCAAGCAAAGAAAATAGATTCAATGCAAGCCATTGTTATGAATCAGGATTCTATTCGAGAGAATCTTAATAAGAAAAATGGGTACATAAAAACGAAGATTGTTACAAATTCTGTTCTCGATACAACTAAATCACATCCAAAATCAAGAAAGAATCTTAACAAGAATAATTCAATACTTCTTGAATATCATTGGTCTCCGGACCCCATATATCCAAGAGCGCTGTACATAGAAGTTTTTGATTCTAACAAGATCCACTTGAACAAGATTTATGAAATACCAAATGAATTGTTTCAAATAAAAGCGATTAGTTATGGAGCTTTCTCAAATTTCGAGAGTTACCACAATATTACTGGAGAAATTAATTTTAATGTTCTTTCCAAAGAATACTCTAAGGCCAAATTGTTTTTAACTGGAGGTTTAAAAGAGATGAAAAATGTATTGAAAGAAATTATAATCGATGAAGAAATTTCCATTCTTCAAGAATTCTCATCAGACAAAAAAATGCTAGAAAAGCAGTTTGAACAAAATCCATGAAAATTTTAGAAATAACATTAGAAAACCCAATAAAGCATACCGAAATAATACGCCTCAAATCAGAAATAGAGACTGGGAGAAATTATCATTTTTTACTTATAGATACGGGGAAACATGAATTCATTTCTCTTGATGTGATAAAATATTTTAGAGAGCAAATGCAATCCATGGAAACACACTTATTGACGTTTGAAAAGATAGCATTAATTCACCCTCAGGAATATAGAAATGAAAGTAGTGATCCTGAAAGGTATAATTATTTCACTTCAAGAGTTGAGGCAAAAGAGTGGTTTTTAAATCAGACTAAATGAAAGTAATTATATGTACTAAATATGGCTCTCCTGAAGTGCTTAAGATTAAAGAAATTGAAACACCAGTTCCTAGAGACAATGAAATTTTAGTGAAAAATTTTGCTACTTCAGTTTCAAAGGCTGATACAAGAATTCGGAGTTTTTCAGTTCCATTAGCTTTCTGGATACCAGGTAGATTAGCTCTTGGTATAACTAAACCGAAAAAGAATATTTTAGGAGGCGAATTAGCAGGAAGGATTGAATCAGTCGGAAAAGATGTAAAGAACTTTAAGCAAGGTGATGAAGTTTTTGCAGCTACAGGAATGGAGTTTGGAACTTATGCACAATATGTTTGTATTCCTGAGGATGGAGTTGTGGCAATTAAACCTGCCAACATTAGTTTTCAGCAAGCTGCAGTTATTCCAATTGGCGCAAGAACGGCTCTGTACTACTTAAGAAAAGCCAATATAAAGAAAGGACAGAAGGTATTAATCTATGGAGCATCAGGCAGTGTTGGTAGTTATGCAGTCCAAATTGCTAAATTCCTTGGAGCTGAAGTCACTGCTGTATGTAGTTCTACAAATATTGATTTGGTTAAAAATATTGGAGCGGATAAGGTAATTGATTATACTGACAACGATTTTTCATTAGGATACAATACATATGATGTAATACTTGAAGCAGTAAATAAAAGTTCATTCTTACAATGTAATAAAGCGTTGAAAGAAGAAGGGGTATACATAAATGTTGCAGCTGCTATTAAAACGTTAGCAATGCTATGGGTTTCTATGACATCTAAAAAGAAAATCATTCCAGCTCCTCCATCAGAGCATACGGATTATATTACAAAGAGTGAACCCCTCCTCTTTCTTAAAAAACTTGTGGAAGAAGGAAAAATATCACCTCTAATTGATCAAGAGTTTGGAATGGAGCAAATTATTGAAGCTCATCGATACGTGGACAAAGGACATAAAAAAGGAAACGTAGTAATTCGAATGAATACAGCCGCTCAATAATAACTGCCCTCCCCGACTATCGCAGAAACAAATCCTTTTACCAATTTGATTAACCCGTGAATCACATCCACAGGATTACTGTCATTGGAGCCATACAGTAATTATTCAACTAATAGAATTGCAAACGGTAGTGAATTGAATGTGAATAACATCTTCAATTTCCGGTATGAGAAAACTGAAAAAGACATTCAGTAGGAGAAAGAAGCGTCTGGTGGAGGAAGGTTTTAGAAGAAGTGAGAAAGGGAAAATCCAAAACGAACATTTTCTGAAGTGATAAATCTTGAATTGGAGAAGCATTAGATCCTAAGCGCTGTTTAAAGAAGTGCATAACAGTAAATAAACCCAAGCGGAAAAAGTACGATGTTTATTAGTCGTCTGTGACTATTCGCGAACCCTTAGCAACAATAGAAGGTTTCACTCCTAACCATACGTGATGGACGTGCTAGACCCGAGAGATCCCCAGATTAGGTAACACAATCCTCCGGGTTCGTTCATGTAGGTTAACATGATGTTCAAGAAGCATGGGAAGGATCGTTATCTAAGACATGTTAGAAAAGAAATTATTCTCAATTCAAAAACACTTTTTCTACTCGCTGATCCGCATA
>NVXP01000023.1 GCA_002733985.1 Fluviicola sp.
TGATTCGATAGTCCGAAGGTCAGATTTTCCGACATTTTTGATTAATTTTTAATGAAACGAAGAACGTTTTTCTGTCCGATTTCATTCGTGACCTCTAATAAATAACAACCTGAGTTTAACTTCTCAATGTTCAATGTTGTTTCTAATTCTTGTCCAATAACATCAGAGGTAACTTGTTTTCCAAAAAGGTCGTAAATGGTGATTGTTACCATTCTTTCCGTGGATGTGATCGAGAGTTCGTTTGTCGCAGGATTAGGGAAAGCCGATACACCTGAATTGTCTATTTCTTCTAGACTATTGTATATGCAAAAAGGATAATACCACATATCAAAAGAAATGATTGGTGTGAGAATATACTGAGCTTCGTAAGTAGAACTAGAAGAGAAAACTGCCTTTCTGAAATATGTAGGTAGGTAACCTTGACGAATTTGTTCATCGTGATACATATCGCTTGAGAAGCCTAGTTCTGTAGAAGATGAGGTTTGGATGGATACAACGATATCTGTATTCTGTGTTATTGGTTGTTGATTGAATAGATAATAATGACTGTAAACTGTATCGTTTAGATTACCAACATAATAATAACCACCATCGTAATAGTTATCAAACGTCGCTTGCTGATTGCCAATAATGATATCTTGAATCATTACTGATTCTTCGGCGCCTAGATCGCCATTCGCCATTGGCACAATCGGATTACATAAATGTGCTGGGTATAGATTCTGAGGTTTTATTTTTATTGGCATATACACACAGTATCCTATTGAATCGTAACCTAGATCACTTCCTTCGATGAAGTAATCGATTTCACTAAAGTCGGTGTTGTATATACTTGGAGAAAATGAATTTGAGATTAATTTTTCCTCAGAGTAAAGAAGTTGGCTTATTTTATTGTCTAGTGTGTCGTTATCAACTAAACCAATTAACTCATAACCATAATTAAGCGGACTGGCTTGATATATACTGTGGCCATTAGAAATATGGTCATATTCAAAATCAAAGTTGATAAAAGTGCTATCACCAGTAATTAAATCAAATGGGAGCGAAAGCACTTCTTGATTGTGCTGAGGGTTTGAAACGTTATGATAGAACCACAGTTTCACTTGTAAATTGTTGACGTCAGTGTTTCCGTGATTGTACACCCAGGTTCCAAAATGATCGTCAGGTAAGAAATAGTATCCAAAAGGAAAGACCCCGTATCTAGACCAAAGAGAAAACTCTTTATAGATTCCAACATCCGTATTATTGATTCCAGTTTTATCGCCAAATGAAACAAGTACGTTTTCATTTTCCGCAATCCGTTGAATCAAGCTATCGCCCTTTCCTCTGGAGATAATTACAAAAGGAATGGTAATGGATGAACTCAATCCGTCTGAATCAAAAGGAAGTGGTCGCCCATCAACAGAATCGATAACAATGGCGCCTGTTGCACCAGCATTTTGAGCATTCAACAATGATTGTCCGAGCGAACATCCAGATCGATGAAATAGAGCAAAATTAGAAGTGATTGAGTTGTTCAAGCTTGAACAAGCAGATCCAAGTACTCCGTCATCTGCTAAAACTAAGGTGTCCGAAAACCAGTTTCCATTTTGATAAAGGTCTGGTGAATTCGACCATTCCGAGTCTTCTCCTGCCATGCACGGAAAAACGCCGCTTTCTTCTGCTGGTGAATTAACTTCGAAGACCAATTGAGCTGAGCAAATTGAAGGAACCAACGCTAAAGTGAATAATAGTAGTTTCATACTTTTCAAGATAGAGAATTTCACCAGTTCATACAAAAAGGCCATAATAACTTTTTGAATAAACTATACAGATCTAAATAGATTTGGAGGAAATAATCGAAAACTTCCCGAAGGACATTGGGCTGATTTTGGAAGAAATCTACGACGTGGATGTTCCGTTTTTACATAACAAGGATCAGTTTGTGAGTTACTGTCAATACTAGATTAGTGTTAATCAAATATTGAGCAAGAACCATTAGGAAAAGGTAATAGGAGAGACTACCTCCTTAGGTAAGCTCTCCTATTTTACAGTTTAATAGTGGTATGAATATATCCTCATATTTCAGATGACTCTTTCCTGAACTTATTTTCGAATGAATCGTCCTTTTTGTGAATGTAAGCCAGTTGATAAAGTATAGAAATAAATTCCTTGATTTAAATCGCTGATTTCAATTTCAATTGTGTTGTTTGTAACTGTTACATCCTCAACTAACATAATTTTTCCTGCAGCATTCGTGATCGTGATTTTTGGAGTTTCATCCAATGTTTCACTCAACGAGAATGTAAGTGTGTTTGATAACACTGGGTTCGGATATAATAGAGCATTCAAACTGTTTACGTCCAATGCTTCTATCGAAGAAGTACCTCCACCTAAAGATTCAAATTGAAATGAAGTGTTGTTTTGACCACAGTTGTTGCCTTCATTATCTTCTACTTCAATATTTGTTACATCCACACATACTTTTACGTAGTAATCACCTGTAGCTAAGCCTGTGATGTTATCTAAATCGATGTTTGTAACTCCTAAGGCCTCAGTATTTCCTCCGCTCAAACCAAATGAATCAGAGGTAGTGGATCCAGCGGAATATTCTGTTGTTCCTAAATCAATGATCGAGACTTCACATACAACACCATCAAATGTTGCAAACGTACCCGTATTATCTAGATCAAAAGTGACGTTTAATACAGCTGTTTGAAAATCGTAGCTGTACTGAATATTCGAAACTTCAAGGTCTTGTGCCTTCGTAACGAATGCGCTGGTCATTAATAGTGCGGTGATTGCGTAAATTTTTTTCATACTTTTTCAGTTAAATATTGTGTCCGACAAATCTACTTTCGATGGGTTATGATGCTGTGTTTTTGAGGGTGACAAAAAGTATACATTCACTTATTTACTGATCTAGAGACACAATAACCAGTAATGACACGCTAAATTCGTTATAGAAAGAATAGATTTGTTTTTTTCTCCTAACCCTATGAATAGAAAAGGTCCTTTTTTTCGACTAAACAGCTTATTGATCGGCGTTTTTTTAAGTGTGATTGTCTCATCTGCGTACGCTCAATCTGCCAAATTTCATCAATATGATTCCCTGTTTAATGAGATAGTTTCTTTCGATATAGACAAAGCACAATTTTACCTTAAGGAGCAACGCGAATATTGCTCAACGAAGTTGGAAAAAGTAGACTATTGGTTAAATAGTATGATGCTTAATTACAAGCAAAATAAGTTTGACGCAGCATTGAAAGATGGGAGAATGGCGGAAAACTACCTGGAAAACGTGGACGACCGCCGTTCTATGACGTATGTCAAATTGCAATCACTCATTAAATGGAAGCAAGGAGATTTTGTGGGAGCGAATCAACTCCTATTTAAACCACTAAAAGAAAATAGTATTACCGAGTCTACTGTAAGGGCGCATCTGTATAATTTAATTCTCAACAATTACTTGAGTTTGGAGGAATACGATTCGGCGCTCGTTGTTGCTAGAACTGTTAATTGGGAACTGAATCAAACGAATGCGTTGAAGGAGAAACATTCGATACATTATAAGAATCTCTATCAAACAAATTTACTCTCGACTGGAAACATATATTATTTCACGACAGTCTATGATTCGGCTTTATTTTATTACCAGAAGGCCTATACATTCGATTCCTCTGATCCCGTTTGGTCAATTAATTGCCTTTTGGGTATAGCAGATGTACTTACGCTTAAAGGAGACTATGAAAAGGCAGGTAAATATTACGTGCAAATTATTGAGAGTTTGGAAGGTCGTCCTGAAGGAATTACGCTTACTCATGCTTACTTCAATGCAGGAACGAACTTTAAGGAACAGGAGAATGTAAATGAGGCAAACAATTATTTTAGAAAGGCAGAGCACCTTTCCAGAAAGTTGAATTACGACCTAATTTTGGGATTATCCCTCCAAGAGATTGGGGAATATTTTTTCAAGAAAGATGAACTTGATAGCGCGCAATTTTATGTAGTGAAATCCATTCCTGTTTTAGAAAAAATTGAAAATGCCCGTGGATTGTGTTTTGCCTACTGCCACCTCTCGAGAATTCAATCGAAATATGGGAATATGGAAGAGAGCTTTCGTGCAGCCAAAACAGCTAGAGAATGGATGCAGAAATTGAACACTCTAGAGGCAAGGGCAGTCGTATGGACTACTTTGTATGAATTTTACGATCAACATGGTCCTGTCGATTCCGCATTGTATTACCTAAAAGCTTCGCATATTGCCAATGATTCGGTTAAAGGTATTGAGGTTCAAAATAGTTTGAATAACCTTTTAGTGAAATATGAAACGCAATTGAAGGAGAAAGAAAATCAATTGTTACGTGTGGAAATTTCAGAAAAAAACGCACAAGTAAAGCGGAAAGAAGAAGAACGGCGTTTTTGGCAGATTTTAATGTCTTTACTGGCGGTGCTCTTTATTTTGGTTATCGTTATTGGGGCAATTGGTTTAAAAATGAGGCGCCAAAAGTTTGAGGTAAAAGAGAAGAAGCTGGTGCATTTGGAGCAAATTAAAACACTGCTGATGCGTAAACTAGATGATGCCGATCTCGCCGTTCACACTGCTGAACAAACCATTTCGGAATTAAAGGATAAACAATCTTCTTCGGAGGAGAGCAATCAACGACCTGAATTGTTGATCGAATCGATGCGTCATGAAAAAGACTGGGTCGCTTTTATGGTAGAATTTGAACTGATTTATACGCGTTTTTTCTTCGAACTGAAGAAAGTTAGTTCCAGTGATTTTACGAATGGAGAACGCCGTTTATTAGCGATGATAAAACTTGGTCTAAGCAATCAGGAAGTTGCCGATTACATCTTTATCTCAATAGATAGCGTGAAGAAATCGAAGAATCGACTATATAAAAAAATCAACTTGCCGAATCTCAAGCTCAAACCAGCCGATTTTATTCGGAACATTGAATAGATTATGTGCTGCGAATTTGGTTGAATCCGATTTGTTTAACGGTTTACGGAAGAGCATGGCTAGAACGGCTCAAAATGTTGGTGCGCTGAGGTAAACCCAAAGTGCTGTGAAATTTTCAGATACAATTACTGATTAGGCGAACCACGAAATTGGCTATTGCTGTAACAGTTAATCCAATTATTAGTCCCGAAATAGTTGAAATTATTTTTTAACGCTGATGCCCAAAATTGTTTGCATTAGGAATAATGTCAAGGAGCAATGATCGTCAAGTATCGCCGAGGGCATTGTGAATCCGAGTGTTAAGCGTTCGGGAATCAAGTCGTGTACAACATAAACTATGAGCGAATTGCACTTATTTGATAGGTGATTAGTGGCAATAAATAATATTTATCTCACTTTATTTGGAACGATCATTCTAAAATACATATATTTGTACCAGAACGAACGTTCCAAATAAATATAACAGAAGAAAGATGAATAAATTGAATGGTAAAATAGCAGTTGTTACAGGAGGTAATAGTGGAATTGGTTATGCATCAGCGAAAAAACTAAAAGAGGAAGGAGCAACAGTAATAATTACAGGACGCTCAGCTGAAAAAGTAAAAACAGCTTCGGAAGAACTTGGAGTGAAGGGTATTGTTGCGGATGTTAAAGATTTAAGCGCGATTGATGCCTTAGTGGCGGAGGTGAAAAATGAATTCAACAATGTGGATATCCTATTTGTAAACGCGGGTATTTTTGCACCTGCACCCTTGGGTCAAATTTCTGAGCAAAATTACGATGATCAGATGGGTATTAATTTTAAAGGAGCATTGTTTACAGTTGAAAAATTCTTGCCAATCCTTAACGAAGGAGCATCAATCATTAATTTGGGTTCTATCAATGCGTACACAGGAATGGCTAATACAGCGGTTTATGCAGCGTCGAAAGCAGCATTGAATTCTTATACGAGAACTGCAGCAACAGAATTAGCTCCTAGAAAAATTAGAGTCAACGTGGTTAATCCAGGGCCAGTTGAGACTCCAATCTTTGGAAAAACAGGAATGTCAGAGGAAGAGCTTAATGGTTTTGCAGGAGCAATACAAGGTAAAATTCCATTGAAGCGTTTTGGTCAGCCAGAGGATGTTGCAAATTTGGTGGCCTTTTTAGCATCAGATGATGCTTCATTTATTACCGGAAGTGAATACAATATTGACGGAGGAATTAACGTTAATTCAATAGTAGGTTAAAAGTTATATGTTGGGAATGGCAATCGGTCCGTTAATGGAATGATTGCCATTCCTTCTTTTAAAATGGGGTAGTCGGAAAGAAATTGTTTAATATTGGAACACTTGTTCTAAAGACAGTACCTTTCAATCCAAGTTATTAATTATGCCAAGAGTAAAGTTGTTTGATGAAGATGAAGTATTGAACAAAGCAATAGAATTGTTTTGGAAAAAGGGATATCATGCAACTTCGATTCAAGATTTAGTGAGCTTTTTGGGTATAAATCGAGGAAGCCTTTACGATACATTTGGTGGGAAACGGGAGTTGTTTGACAAGGCTTTCCAATTATATCGGGCGGAAAATTTGAAAGGAATGATTCAATTTTTTGAAGCTCAATCCAGTGTGAAATCAGGTTTTAGGAATCTTTTTGAAAGAGGGATAGACGAATCTATTTGCGATGTTGATAACAAAGGATGTTTCGCCGTAAATACGACCACCGAATTGCTTCCCGGAGAGGATGAAATATTGGAGGTTCTACAAGAAAATAAGCGTGCGTTTGAAGGCGTTTTCTGCGATTTTCTTCTAAAAGGTCAAGAGAATGGAGAAATTCAAGAAAGTAAGAATCTAGAGGCCATCGCTCGATTGTTTTTCACTTTTTTTAGTGGCCTTAAAGTAGTAGCGAAAGTGCAGGCCAACCGAGAGGAATTAATGAGTTCTGTGGATGAGATTTTAGTGTTGCTGGATTAGATAGAATAAATTTAGCTAAGGACGACATTTTCTCAATGTCAGATTTTCGGATGGTTTGATTTTAGTTAACCTTGAAAATAGTATCCGTGTGCTCAATTGCTAAAGAGACCTCGTTTCTTTATTTCATGTTTGATTTCGCACAACCTAGTCCATTCCAAAATTCTGGCGGATATTTAAGTCCAGCTCCGTTTCTTTTTGTCTTTTTCTTCTTTTTTTTGTTTCCTTTTGTTTGTGGGAAAAGAGGTTTTAAATTAAGCTCATAAAGTGAATCCAGCTTAGTGTATTCAACTCTCTGGAATACACTTGAATCCATTATCGAAATATATTGTAGATCGGTTAATTCATTTGGATAGTCACCATTTCTTAGCTTGTACAATTCTATATACGAAAGAGCTGTTTTAAAATGTTGATCATCCATCATTTGAAAGCCACGATGCATGCCTTCCGACATTTCTTGTTCAATATTCTCTGGTATACAGGATGATATTGAAGTAATGAAAACGGCTAGGAAAATAATCTTGTTCATTTATACGGCTTTTTATGGGCGACACTATTCAGGTCTAAGTGATTATTTGTGGTGATATGATCCCAAGATAGTCAAAGTGCGCCCATTGATAGTAAATGTGATTTTAGAAAGAATCAGTGTAATTTATCTCTGCAAGATGCTTTAATTAACTCAGCAGAGCTGAATATACGTATCGGGCTTACTCACCGACAACACATTTACAATCTTTCTCATTCTTCGCTCCTTGCTTATACCAATTCATATCAAACAACGAATCTCGAACGGACCAATTTGGCGATTTCACCACATCGAAATACGGTGTCGGAGCATCATAACCTTCGGAAAGCATTTCTATTCTTCCGCTTGCGTAAATATTAATGCGTGTATACCCGAAAAACGCGGGGGGCGTATGGTGATGAGCTGGACTTCCACCATTTCCGGCAATTAATTGATATGTTTTTTGATTTGGTTGCATCCGTTGATATTGATGAACGTGGGCAGATAACATCGAGGCTACGTCATTGTCCTCAAAGGATTGCCAAACAGGACTTGATTGAGCAGGGTCGCACATTCCTCGGTGTGTTGTGTCGCGTTCGCATTGAACATAAAATGGTCGGTGTCCCATCACGAAAATATGTTCAATTGCTGGATCAGAATTGTATTTTTCAACTTGTTGTTTCACCCAGTTGTATGGAATTTGACTTTCGACTCCGATTTCGTCATCTGTGTTGTACGTATCTGTGTTTAATACAATGAAACCAATATTTCCGTCAGTGAAGCCATACGTCATGCGATCAACTGGGCTATTTGGAACGCTATCACGATCGGTCGGCATGTATTTCCCCATGTACTTCATCCAAGTATCTGTTGTACCTGCAAGTGGTGTTTCACTTTGATTCAGCATTTCATGGTTGCCAGGGATAGGAATCATCGTTATTCCAGAGCTTTTAAAATCGGAAAACACGCCATTGTCATAATCTTCGTTCCATGCTTTGAGTTGCCCTTCTAAAACATCATTGGTCGCTTCTCCTGAAACAATGTCTCCCAAGAAAAAGAAATAGTCGGTTTTTGTTGAGGAAGCCGCAACGTGTTGAAAAATGTTCTTGAGAGCGTCAGTGTTTGCCGAAGAGTTATTTCGAGCCAAATCTTTCCACCAAAGGCGATTACATCCAACGAAAACAAAACTGGTTGTGATGGAGTCGTTTGCATTGTCAATGACTACATCATCGTCGGTTTCTGATGGTGTGTTTTCGCAAGAAATAGTGAGCACAGATATTAGTACAGCAAAGAGAAGTGATTTTTTCATGTGGTTGGTTTTTAGCAGTTGAAAGGTACAAACAAATACAATTGGTTTAGAATTGTAAGCACATAAAACTGAAAAGAGTCCAAAGTTTTGAGTCATTCAATCCTAGGAGGAACACTTTCGAAAAAATCATCTGGACATTTTTATTATTTCTTTTTGAAACTTTTTTTGCTTTCATGCTACTTACTATTTGAAGACTTACTTTAGCAGAGTAGAATGAGCAAAGCAAAACAACAGGAATTTCTAGAACTCTATGAACCAATTCATGATAGGTTCGAGCGGTTTTGTAAAGCAAGGGTTTATGGCAACATGGAGTTTCAAGATCTAGTAAATGAAACACTATTAGTTGCTTTCGATAAATTTGAGACACTCAAATCGAAAAAGGCCTTTTTAGCTTTTCTCTTTGGTATTAGTATTCGGATTTTGTCGAACAATAATCGCAAGAAAAAAGAAAATTATTTACAATCGGAGGAGAAAAGTCATGCCATTGAAGATAACAGCGCAAAAACGCAGATGGATGTAGAAATTCATTTTTTGTATAAAGCGTTAGGGCAGCTCAAAGAACCACAAAGGGAGAGCATCATTCTATTTGAGATCTCAGGATTTAGTATTAAAGAGATTGCGCTACTTCAAGGCGTTTCAATATCGGCAGTTAAGCTGAGGTTGAAACGGGGCCGTGAAAAATTGATGGAGATCATGACGTTCGAATCATCATTTAAAAGAGGGGAGATACACAATGATTGATCAAAATAAACTCGATGCGCTGTTTTTGAAAGCGAAAGGGGCACCTCATACTTCTGTCTTTAATGAAACGAAAGAACAATTCTTAATTGCTTCTAGCGGTAATGTTGAAAAAAAGTCTTCAAAGAAAAGTCATTTTAAAACATTTAATAAAGGAATCATTATGCTAGTAATTGCAGGAGCCATCACACTAATGTGCTTTTTTGTATCAAATGATGTAGAAGAGGGTAACACACAAAATATAGTACAAACAAAAGTTGAACTCGAAAGTAAGTTCACAGAAAAGAAGCCGCCAATTGAAGCGAAGAACACCTCGCAGAATTTGACAGATAGAACCAGTGAAGTTTCAAAGGTCAAGGGGATTATCAGTTTTGCCTCGAAGCCGGTTTCGAATCCAGTTTCAGATCCAATCAGGAGAGAAATGAGTAATTCCGATTCTGATGTCACCAAAAAGAAATTCGCAAAACCAGAACAGAGCGGTGATTTCGTGTTCCCAAAATTAACAGAAAAGGAAATTTCCGATAATCATCGACGGAAAAAGAAGATGATCAAGGCGGTAAATAAAAAAGACAGCAAGGTCTACTCCTACATTCCAGCAGGGTCATTCACGTATATGTCGAAGCCGATTTCTGTTGCAGCGTTTCATATGCAACGCACGGAAGTAACAAATCTGGAATATAAAACCTTCTTGTTTGATTTGTTGATTCAAGATCGAAAAGCTGATTTTTTAGTAGCCAAGCCAAAGCAAGAATTATGGATAGAAGAATTAGGCGAGGAGTACAGGTTTATGCAAGATGATTATTTCTCAGGAGAAGACTATGAAGATTATCCAGTCAATAATATCAGCAGGAAAGGAGCAGAAATGTATTGCGTTTGGATTACACGTGAGGCAAATAGAATCAATAAAGAAAATGGGAAAATGCTCATTAATGATGTAAGGATTCCAATGAGGTCCGAGTGGGTTAAAGCAGCAACTGTTGAAGGAAAATTTCCTGAATATTCTTTTGTAGATAGTAACCTCGCTATTTGTTTCCGAAGTAATTTTAGTTTGGGAGACTATGAACCTCCTCGTGTAACAAAGAAGCGAACAGGAGAAGAAATTTCTTTTGGACACCGTAGCGCGTTGACATCTTGGGGCTTTCTAGCCGGAGAGAAGAAGATCATGGCCAAAAGCAAATTCTATAGTTCAAATGATTATGGATTGTATAATGTGTCTGGAAATGTTGCGGAAATGGTTTACGAATCGCTTGGAGCAAATGATTTGAGCGTAAGAACAACTCCGAGGGAAGTGGGGACTGCAGGAGGAGGTTGGATGAATACGCATGAAGAAATTAAATTGAATGCGGAAGACCAATACCAAGGAGTAGAAGATGCGCATATCAATATCGGATTTAGAGTGGTAATTTCTTACGCAAGCAATCCGCGTTAGGAGAATAAGTTCACGAAATAATTGAAAAGCGAGGGATCCATACAGGGTTTCTCGCTTTTGACATATAAAGGGGTGATTTTTAGTGCGAACAAGCAGTGATTAAACTGTTGAAGTAATCTGTTGCTCAAACTAAAGGGCGTAAAAAAACCTGAAAAGAGTCCAAAGTTTTGAGTTATTCAATTCTAGGACGGAACTCTTTTCAGGTACCTGCAAGGAAATTAAAACCAAGCATTGACAAAACCAGAATGCCAATACTTATTCTAAAGACGTGAATTGATTTGAAAGGGTTGGGTATAAAACAAAAAAAACCGTCACGATAGTTATCATGACGGTTTCAATATGTATTGATTTCCTAGTATAGCTCTAGCTTAAGAGCTGTTCGGTAATCTTTAATTTCTTCACGATTTATTTTGTGATCTGCCTTTTTAAGAAGGTTCAACAAGTATAAAAGGTTCTCTTTTTCCTCAATTTCAATTGGGTATTCGTTTTCTTCTTCGTCCTCCTCAAATTGAGCTTGAACATCAAAGTTTCCATTTTCAGTAACGAACTCGTAGCTTAAGCGCAATACTTTCGTTACCAATGGATCTTGCTCCTTTAAAGCGAACTCTCTTAATTCTTTAAGATCGTTCACCAAATTAGGGGCTTTTACGCCATTTTTCTCAACATCTTCAATAATGCTGTCCAGTTTTAAATTTGCTGCTACCAGTTTCATAACTCCGTAATGTTAATGCGATTGTACCGCCGAAGCGTCACAATGCAAATGTACACATCTTATGGAAAATATAACGGCTTCCCCTAAAAACATTGACGTTTTTTTTAAAGTTTTACGGGAAAGGCTGAAATGACAAATGAAACGTTATTTTTGTCTAGAAGCACACCCGAGATACTATGGATTTACTCTTAAAAGGCTTAGTCACTGGATTTATACTTAGTATAATGATAGGTCCCGTGTTTTTTGTTCTTCTTGAAACCAGTATCCGAAAAGGTGTCAAAGCAGCACTCTGGATGGATTTGGGAGTGTTGATTAGCGATCTTGTATATATTCTGATCGCTTATGTCTTTTTTAATGAGGTAGAAGAACTCTCAGATGGCGGGGATACATCCGTTTTCCGTTTTGTTGGTGGTGTACTTTTCATTGTTTATGGTGTGTTCAACTTCTTCAAGAAAGTAACGGAACACAAGTACACAGAAGATTCTATTCCTACTTCGAGTACGCGCGATTATATCTTCCTCGGTCTGAAAGGATTTTTACTCAATATTGCGAATCCATTAGTGATTTTTTATTGGTTCAGTGTGATGACGATTGGTTCAGAAGATACGGGAGGAACCGGCAGTTGGGGGATGTTATTTTACCTATCGGTTATTTTGGTCACTTTCTTTGGGATTGATGTTTTAAAAATCTTCGGAGCGAAAGGGCTACGTCCTCTGGTTACGCCAAAATTATTGATCGGACTCAATCGATTACTTGGAATCGTTTTTGTTGTTTTTGGTATCGTTTTTATTGTACAAGGAATATTGATGAAAATTCAGTAACATACTCCTAAAAATCAGTTATAGTTTAAATTAATGTTCATGACAAAGTATTTTTTGAGCTTCTTATTGATCACACTTGTTAGTGCTGTCAATGCTCAAACCGTTGAGAAAGAGAATCTCACCAAAATGAAAAGTACCTATTGGGATTTCAATAGAATTCAAATTCAATCACGCGGAAAGTTCTATGTGGATGATTTCAGTGAAACAACAGAGAAACATGGAAAGTGGACGTATTATGATCGCTTAGGTGAAATTGAAGAGGTTCGCTATTACTACCGTGATGCCCTTCATGGAGAAGTAACACTTTACTTTCCAAATGGTAAAAAACGGCAAGAGGGATATTTCAAACTAAATAGACAAGACAGTGTTTACCGCGAGTGGTATGAAACCGGACATTTTAAGGTTGAAGGAAACTTTTTGAAAGATACACCCTCTGGAGAATGGAAACATTATTACGTTGATGGGCGATTGAAAATGGTCGAAGAGTCAAGAGGTCCTGACAATTACGTTTGGCAATTTTTTCTTCCTGATTCCTTACACACGCAAACTGTGACAAAAGGGAATGGTGAAATGGTGACTTATTTTACGACTGGAACAGTCAAGGAGTGGTACAATTACAAAGATGGATTGAAGGATGGTGCCTTTGAAGAATTCAGCATTTATGGCTACATGGCGTTGAAAGGAAATTTCAAGAACGGTGATAAAGACGGTGCGTGGGAGTTCTTTTATTACACAGGTGATAAAGAAAAAGTAAGTAATTACAAGAATAGCGTCTTACATGGACCGTATGAATATTACTACGACAATGGAGAATTGAATGTCTCTGGACAATATAAGAACGGTGATAAAGATGGCGAGTGGACTTGGTATACCAATAAGGGCACACGCGATATGCAAGGAGATTTCGATAATGGACAGCAACATGGCGAATGGACTTTCTGGCATCCAACGGGAGAAATTTCGTATCACGCTAAATTCGATCATGATGTTCGAACTGGTCAATGGACATATTTCTATAAGGATGGAAAGAAGTTCAAAGAAGGTACGTTTGCTAATGACCTCCGAAATGGAACATGGAGAACGTGGTATGAAAATGAAACTCTCCTCATGGAAGGTGATTACATTGATGGGAAAGAAAATGGCGAATGGTCCAATTACTGGGAATCAGGTGATCTGAAGAATAAAACAACGTTTAGAGTTGGAGAATTGAACGGAGTGTGGTTGTCGTTTACTCCAGCTGGAAAAGAAAAATTGGTTGGGAAATACCAAGACAACATGAAAATTGGGGAATGGACAGAGAACTTTGACAATGGAAAAGTAAAGGATGTTCTGAACTACAAACTGTTCAGGAAAAAGTCTAAAATGAATTATGGAGTGATGAAAGGGCATGTTATTTACGAAAGCAAGCTTCACGGATCAGCACAGTCATATTCTGGCAAAGATTACCGTCTAACTGAAGAAGGGGAGTATAAGGAAGGTGAAAAACATGGCGAATGGATTGCTTATCATCCTGGAGGAAAAACACCAGCTATAATTAATAAATACAAAGAGGGCAAATTGGATGGAACGATGAAAACGTTCAGTCGACGCGGGAAATTATTGCAAGAAGTGAATTACAAAAATGGTTTGAAGCACGGAAAGTTTATCATTTACGACAAACGCGGTGATGTCATCAAGGAAATGCAGTTCTCCGAAGGAATGCAAGTCATTAAAGGGTCAAATGGAGGTGCTGGATCATTCAGTCCTGGGAGGTAACATTCATTCCTTAGAAATAAGATTCATATCTTAAAAAATGCGCTTCAATCGGAGCGCATTTTTTTTTGAGTTATTAGTATGTTACTTCTAGCTTAGAAGCAGTTTGTTAATGAACCATTCGCATTACCTGTGTTAAGTGACGGTGTAAAACAAAAAAGGGCGTCTCTCTCGAAACGCCCTAATCAAAATAAGTTATTGGAAATTAGAAGTTGTACTTCACTCCAATGTTGAAAAACATTCCGTTGTAATTCGTTGTAGTTGCTAAGTCTTGTTTTGCCGAAGCAGTTGAATAATCTGTATTGTATCCAGCGTTATTTGAACTTGGACTCAATTCATCAACGAAAGTTGTTTCGATATCATATGTGTCCATCGCAGACAATACATCCACTCCAGCTACGCTGTTACGAGTCATTGTATTTGTTGCCGACTTGATGCGTAAATTTACAGCAGAGAATTCTCCGAATATAGAAAGGTTGTCAGAAAGGGTGTAATTCACACCAATCGCTCCTTGGAAACCAAGAGATATAGCACCTGTCGCTTCGAAATCACGCTCTACAATTGCAAGAGGGTTCATGTTGTCACGGTATTCATAAAGTATAGAYCCTCCAACTGGAAAGATCAATCCACCTTTACCATAAACGGCAAAATCTCCACCTGTTGTTACAATTAGCGATGGTGCCAAACGCATTTGCGTTGATTTACCCATTACCGTTAGTTGCCCAGTTGGAACTGTTACGTCATTTGAAGTTAGCGTAGAACCCAAGAAGTAAGAGAATCCAAGTTCTGCACCTACATGCTCTGTAAACATGTAYCCTACGTTCAATCCAATGTTTGTTCCTCCTCCGTAAGAACCGTAAATAGCCGTTTGCGTTTGATCTCCAGTAGCAGAGACAACAGTAGTTGAACCGAGAGCATCACCGGGAGTTCCCATTCCGTATCCTGCTTGTAATCCAACGTATAGACCTTGAGCACTTACAGCTCCTGCCCCTAGAAGCAATGCTCCCAATAAAAATCCTTTTTTCATATTATTTAATTGTTTTGGTTAGACTAAAGCTAACATTTTTTCATTCATATTCTCCTGATTCACCTCTTTTCTGGCGTTTTAACACTGATTAAACCACGGTTTTTGACACAAAATAAGAAGCTGATACTTAGCATCAAGAAATAGAAATTGACATGAAGCGTGGAGGAAAAAGAGTGCACAAAAAAAGGGATTCCGAAGAATCCCTTTCAAGCTAAAATTATCTAATCTTATTTATCAATCTTACTCGATAAAGGGTTTTTTAATCCACTCCATTCAACTAAGTGCATTTTTACTGTTCCAACTGGGATTTTTGCTTTTACCAATACTGGAATTTTGTTTTTGTCTGCGGTTACCCAGAACTCTACGTCGTCTTCATTTTTGAAGTATCGCCCTTTTTGAACAACTGGAACAAACTTATGACATTTGAATTTTCCTTTTCGAACCTTGATGATTTCGTCACCAACATATTTAATTTTCAAGGTGTAATTCTCTCCATCCATGAAGCACTTGAAAGCAAATGTTTTTCCCTTGGTTAAATTATTGAAATTCAATGTTCGTGCCCGATAGAACGATGAAATCATGTCTTGCGTTCCCAATTTAATGGAGAATTCTTTCTTCCCATCATGAACTTTACTCAAGTTTTGCTTGAAGGTGTAATTTTGCTTGATTTCATAACCTCCTTCGTTGACATCTCGATCGAAGAACCAGGGCATAATCGATTTTTTATCGATGTAGCTTTCGTAAACATCATTTACTTTGTAGAAGGTGTTGAATCCACCAAGTGTTTTTCCTGTGCCTTTAACATGATGTAGTTGGCGTCCACCGCCTTTCTTACTGGTTGATTTTACTTCAAGAACAGCTTCTCCAGCGTCCATAAATCCGTAAGTGACCCGGTAACGTAATTTTTCACCTTGCTTAAAGGAATTATTGGTCACAGAAGGGTAAGTAATACTTGATGAACTTGTGAGAGCCAATGTGAATCCAATGAATCCCGCTAAATAAATATATTTTTTCATGCTCTAAATGTTTTCTGTTTATACACTAAACGAATGCCTAGTTGGCTTGAAGAATGCAAAGCTTGTGCCAAATTTAGTTGTCAACGAGGTGAATCTCAGTTCTTCGATTGCTTGCCTTGCCTTTTATTGTCGAATTATCTTCTATCGGATTTTCTTCCCCCATGCCTTTCGCATAGATTAATCCTGTTGGTACTCCATTGCTCTCCAGGTACTTTTTTACGGCTTGTGCACGATTCTCGGAGAGTGTTTTATTCGATATTTCTGAACCATCACTGTCCGTGTGCCCTTCAATTCTAATTTTCAAGGTTTTCTTCCGTATGAGGTATTCCGCCAATTTATCCAAGACGGGATAACTTTCTTTTTGAATGTTGAATTTGCCACTCGCAAAATGTAAATCTTCCAAAACGATCGACTCGGGCAATTCATACCTGATTTCGAGTGTTCGCATATTGAAAACTGCTCCAGCGGGAGGTGTGGGCACTTCGAAGGTGTTGTAATCCAATTCTTCTCCAATCACTTCAACTTTGATGGCATATTCGTCCCCCGCTGGTAAATGAACGATGAACTGTCCTCGTTTGTTTGTAATTCCAACAATTTCCAATTTAGATTTCGTGGCAACAAATGTGATCTTATCATTTTCAATGGGCTTCCCCGATCTATTCATGACGATAACGTTGAGTGGAGCTTTTGCTGTTTGGGAAAACAGAAAGTTGGAACTTAAAATAAGAAGGAGGAGAACAATTGGTTTCATAAAGTGAGGTTTCATACTCTATATAAGTATCAAGCTCACAAAAGATACGAATTTGAGCGGTGAAACTACATTGATTGAATTTAAACCCAGCATTATTATCTGGATAAATACCTATATTAGTAGATCAAACCGAGCTAAATTCGCACCCTACAATGGAAGAGTATATTCTAGTAAATGAGGATGATATTGTATTAAACTTCATTAATCGTTCAAACGACGATGGCAAAAGTAACGTCGTAATCTATCAACAAAATGCTGCACAGAATTACGGTGAGAATCCTGTGGCATGGAAAGTTATTGAGAATTGTGGGGCGGGTCATAATCATGTTTTTACATATTCTCGGATTCTTGAAATTGCGATAAGTGATTATTTCCATAATCGCACCTCTTTTATTGAAGCTCAACTAGGATGCCTTTACGAAATCGTGAAAGGTAATTTCGGTGATGAACTTAAAGCTTCGAATAAACCAGCTTCCGTTCCTTTTGCATTGGAAATTTATAACAAACAACGGAATGGGGTCTACAATGCAAATTGTTATAGAAATGGAAGGCTTATAGCGAGTAAAATAGATCTCTTTCCGGGAGAAATGGCAACGTTTGAATTTAATCCTTCTATTTGCATTGGCATAGTGTCCCAAATAGAAGAGGGAGATGAAATGGACGTATCGACCCTAGCTCTTTTGGATACAGAACTCAGTTTTCGGCATATTGAAAGCGCAGATATTGTAATGACAGGTGGAGGAATTGGAGAAGATGCGAAACCATTCCAGTTCTCGCTAGAAAACGTCCAATGGAAAAAAGTTAACTCCCTACAATGATTTCATTGGGTGGTTAAATAACCACATTCACTATCCTGCCAGGAACAACGATCACCTTTTTAGGCGCTTTTCCATCCAACCATTTTTGTGCAATTTCGTGAGCCAATACTTCTTTCTCGATTTCTTCTTTCGATAAAGTTCTCGGAAGTTCAAGCATGAAACGCATCTTCCCGTTAAATGAAACAGGATATTTGTGATTCGCCTCAATCAAATGATCAGGATTGAAAGTAGGGAAGGGCTGTGTTCCAACCGTTCCAGCTTCGTTCCCAAGTATCACCCATAATTCTTCACACATATGCGGAGCATACGATGAAAGTAGAACAACAAATTGCTCAATGATGGCTTTGTTCGTACATTTCTGTTCTGTCAATTCATTCACACAAATCATAAAGTTCGAAACCCCAGTATTGAAGGAGAATCGATCCAAATCGTCACCCACTTTTTTGATGGTCTTGTGCAATGTTTTTAACGCCTCTTTTGTTGGTTCACCTTCTGTTACAATGAAGTCTCCATCTCGATTGTGTACCAAACGCCATGCTTTACGCAGGAAATTGTGAACACCATTGATTCCTTGAGTATCCCACGGCTTGCTTTGTTCAAGCGGCCCTAGGAACATTTCATACATACGAAGCGTATCTGCTCCAAATTTTTCTACGAGTTCATCTGGCGTTTGAACGTTGTATTTCGACTTCGACATTTTTTCTACTTCGTGCCCGCAGATATAAGTTCCGTCATCTTCAAAAATGAATTCCGCGCCTTGTAAGAAATCAAAAATTGGATCGCTAGACGCTGCCTCGATGTCAAGAACATCATTTTCTATATACTTGATCGCAACACGAAATGGCGTAAGGCAAATTTCATCGATGTAATCATTAAAACTTCCAGAAATATGTCCTGGATTTAACTTCTCAATTTCCTCAATCAAAGCTTCCTTGCTAGGTATTTTGTTGAAAGAATAGAACGTATTAGTGTCTTTTGGTAAAATTAATGGAGAATCCTTAAGCGTAATCGCTTTGCGATTCTTGGTATTCTTATCCGAAGTTTTTATTGAGAGAGTTTTTTTGTAAACAAAACTACTTCTCCCCAAGATCATTCCCTGATTGATCATCTTTTGGAATGGCTCATCAAAAGGCAAATGCCCTAAATCGTGCAAGAATTTTGTCCAAAAACGCGAGTACAACAAATGCCCCGTTGCATGTTCAGCCCCTCCAATGTACAAATCGACATTTTTCCAGTATTCAACCTTTTCCTTCGAAACGAATTCATTTTCGTTGTGTGGATCCATGTAACGCAAGAAATACCATGAGCTTCCCGCCCAACCTGGCATTGTATTGAAATCCATTCGATCACCAGCAAAATCATCTCCCCAAGCTTCTTGAGTTGCTCTAGCCAATGGTGGCTCCCCTTCTTCAGTTGGCAAATATTTATCTACGTCTGGCAATGTGACAGGTAAATTCGCGTCATCTACCAAATAAGGAATGTCGTTTTTGTAATAAACCGGGAATGGTTCTCCCCAATAACGTTGACGCGAGAAAACTGCATCTCTTAATCGGTAATTCGTTTTTCCTTTACCAAATCCGCGTGTTTCAATTTCATATATCGCCAGCTTCATTGCTTTTTTAACCTTGAGCCCTGACAAGAAATCTGAATTGGCAATTGTTCCTTCTTTTTCTGTGTGCGCACCTTCCGAAATATCAACTCCTTCAAAAATATTGATGATCTCGATTTCAAAATGCTTCGCGAAATCCCAATCGCGTTGATCACCACAAGGAACGGCCATTACTGCACCAGTTCCGTAGGAAGCTAAGACATAATCTCCGATCCAAATCTGTACTTTTTCACCAGAAAATGGGTGAATTGCATAAGCTCCAGTAAATTGCCCTGAGATATTCTTCACGTCCGCTTGGCGATCGCGCTCAGACTTCAAAGAAGCTGTTGCTTTATAATTTTCTACTTCCGATTTGAATTCGCTTGTCGTGATTTCATCAACATATGGATGCTCTGGAGCCAAAACCATGAATGAAACACCATAAATCGTATCTGGTCGGGTTGTGAAAACCTCAATTTTTTTATCTGAATCATCTACTGCAAATTGAACTGAAGCACCAATCGATTTCCCGATCCAATTGCGTTGAATGTCTTTGATTGAATCTGTCCAATCTAATGTTTCTAATCCTGTCAATAAACGTTCTGCGTAGGCTTTGATTCTCATCGACCATTGTCGCATCAATTTTTGCTCTACAGGGTGATTTCCCCGTTCAGATTTCCCATTGACGATTTCATCATTGGCGAGAACTGTTCCAAGTGCTGGACACCAATTCACCCACGAATCTGCTAAGAAAGCCAATCTGTATTCTTGTAAACAGGCTTCTTTTTCTTTCTCAGAATACGCTTTCCATTCAGAAGCTGAAAATGACCCTTCGTAATCAGTTGTTGCCTTTACATTGGCATTCCCGTTCGCTTCAAATTCAGCAATTAGATCAGAAACCGCAACTGCTTTGTCTTGTGTTTCATCGTAATACGAGTTGAACAGCTGCTTGAAAATCCACTGCGTCCATTTGTAATATTCTGGAGAAGATGTTCGAACCTCTCTGTCCCAATCAAAGGAGAAGCCCATGATATCCAGTTGGTTTCGGTATCCTGCAATTTTATTTCCTTGATTATCAACTCCACCTTCGATGTTTGTTTTTGTTGTGATACGAGGGTGTTGTCCAGTTTGAATCGCATATTGTTCCGCAGGCAAGCCGAAAGAATCGTATCCCATTGGGTGAAGTACGTTATATCCTTGTGCACGTTTGTAGCGCGAGAAAATATCGGAAGCAATGTATCCAAGTGGGTGTCCAACGTGTAATCCTGCGCCTGATGGGTAAGGAAACATATCCAACACATAATATTTTGGTAAATCTGAATGATCTTTTGCCGCGAAGGTTTTATTCTTTGCCCAAAACTCTCTCCAATTTGCCTCTATTTCTCGAAAATTGTACTCCATGATTGCGTATAAAAACTGAAGGTGCAAAGATAATGATTTGTGGCGATACGTATTAGAAAGAAATCGAAGGATTCGGGTAATTCGCCATTGAAAGTTCGTATTTTTAGCCTACGTGATTCAAAATCGACTACATATGTCTATTTCTCGATCTTCGAGATACCTTAAAGGTGCATTCATTGCCTTGTTAAGTGTCTGTTCATTTGCTGTTTTCGGACAAACGAGTGAGGCACAATTGATAAAATCATACAAGGCGGAGCAAGATCCATCTCGTAAGTTCATGCGCATGATGGCCTTAGGTGAATATTATGCGGATCACGATATTTACCTAGCTGATTCTTTGCAAAAAGTCATTTTGAAGAAGAGTCGAAATTTCCCTGATTCTATTCGATTCAATGCCTTGTTTTTTAGTGCTAGAGTAGCGCGAATTCAAGGGGATAATGAAGAGTATTCGAGGAAAATTTTGGCCTGTCAACCTTTTTTGAATAAGTTGAACTCTGACGAAGTCCGATTTAATGTATATCGTCACCTTGGGTATTATCACAGCAGTGTACTCGAAACAGAAACGGCCGATTTTTATTTGAAAATGGCTTTGAAACTCGCTAAAAAGAATAGAAGCACAACTAAACTCGCTGAAGTAAATTCCTTTATTGCGTTAAATTTCATGCAGGAGAACGCCAAAGATTCGGCTCTGTATTATGCGGGAATTGCAATTCAATATAGCCGTAGAAGTGGAAACAAAGGATTACTTGCAGAGGCATTTAATATTCAAGCAGAGATTTACGATTTTTTCGGACAGGTCGAATTGAGTGTAGCGAAAAACCTGATTAGTTTACAATTGGCCGAAGAAGTTCAGAATGTATATCTCATGGCGAAGTTTTCTCGGGAAATTGGGCAGTCGCAAACGATAATTTTGAACTTGGATGATGCTGAATATTATTTCAATCGATCACTTAATTACGCCAAACGAATAAGGGATTATCGACAGATGGCGCTTGCACTCACGAACCTCGCACAGGTGCAACTGAAGCGAAAACAGTACGTACTGGCGACAAAAAATGCTCAAAGATCGATCAAATATTTAACCGCCCTCAATGATATGAACGGTCTTGGTGAAACGCACAATATTGTTGGTTTGATCTTGAAGGATGAAAAGAAATACGATTTGGCAGTGAATAACTTCAACAAAGCCTTGGTGTATTACGAATCGACGAATAACAGGGAGAAAATAGCAGGAGTTTATCACAATGTAGGTACGGTTTTTCAAAAACAGAGAAAGTATTCGAATGCGCTGAATTACTTAAATCGGTCTATTGAAATACGTGAAAAATTTGGTGCAAAGAATCAAATTTATAAGACGTATCGTGTGATCGCTGCGGTTTACAAAGAGATTAATAACAAGGATGAGTCCTTGAAGTACATGGAATTGTATCTCAACTATCTTGATAGTAACACGACGGTTCAGGCAGCAACGAAAATCGCGGAGTTGAGTGAGTCATATCGATCTGAACAGCGGGAACGATTAATTAGAGCCCAAACGGATTCTATCGAACGCGCAAGACAAGAGCAATACGTGGCTCAAACGCAATTGGAAAACAGTGATTTGAGAAATAACCTTCAGACCTATATCATTATTGCCTTTTTGATTATCGTATCATTGGCTGGGGTTATTATTTTCTATCGTTGGAATCAAACAAAAATAAAGCAGGAGCGGAAAGAGGCGGAGATGTCTCAAACATTGCTGAGAGCCCAAATGAATCCTCATTTTGTGTTTAACGCAATGTCAGTGATCCAAAGTTATATTTATGAGAATGATATCGAGAACTCAACGAAGTTTTTGGTCAATTTCTCTAGATTAATGCGCTTGATTCTAGAGAACTCTCCAAAGGAATTTATTCCCATTCGAACAGAGGTTGAAATCTTGAACAAGTACTTGGAGACTCAAAAATTACGATTTGAGGATCGTTTTCAATTCTTTATTGAGACAGATAAAGAGTTGACGGATGAATTTGCAATTATTCCACCAATGATTACACAACCGTTCATCGAGAACTCCATAGAACACGGGCAATTGCACACGATAGAGGGAGGCTTTATTCGAATTCGCTTTGCGAAGGAAAAAGGAATGCTTAATATTACGATAGAAGACAACGGCATTGGAAGGGGCTCATCTCAACAAAACAAGAAGAGTTCAGCCCATAAAAGCATGGCCATGGAAATCACTAGGGAACGTATCGACAATCTAAATTTGAAATACAGAACTGAGGGTTTTATGCATGTTGAAGACTTCGATAAAACAAACGGAAGTGGTACACGCGTATTGATTGCGTTGCCATATAATGTTGAAACTGCAGAATCATATTGAAACCAAATTGCACTCTAAATTGAAACCATGAAAAAAGTACTAATCATCGATGACGAAAATAGAACCCGATCGTTAATTGCTAAAATGATTGATTCCTTCGGACTCGATGTTGAAGCAATAGCTGAAGGTGAAAACGTACAATCAGGAATTAAGGCCATTGAAAAGCACAATCCGGATATCGTTTTCTTGGATATTCAAATGCCAGATGGTACTGGATTTGATGTTATTCGATCAATTGAGAATAAAAGCTTTGAAGTGATTTTTATCACAGCACACGAGGAGTTTGCAATCAAGGCGATTAAGTTCAGTGCACTCGATTACTTACTTAAGCCAGTGGATGCTGTGGAGTTGAAAGCTGCTCTTGAAAAAGCGTTGTTGACAGTAGATCGTAATTCGAAAGATAGCAGTCAATACGAAGCCTTGCATTCAAATATTCAAAAGAATGAGAAGCGACGATTGGTACTTAAAACTCAAGAGAGCGTCCACGTAGTAGATTTAGAAGAAATTATTCGCTGTGAGGCAGATCGAAATTATACTTCTTTCTTCTTGCGAGACAATAAGAAAATTCTGGTTTCAAAGACCTTAAAGGAATATGAAACCTTACTTGCGGGGCATAATTTCCTACGTGTTCAGCAATCTCACTTGATTAATATTGATTATGTGGATCGTTATGACAAGAAAAATGGCGGTGCTGTTGTCATGAAGGATGGTTCTGAAGTTCCGTTGTCACCTGCAAAAAGAGAGGTCTTTTTCAAGCGACTTGAGAATCTTTAAAAGTTAAAATTCATTCAAAATTGGGATTTGTTCACTCGCTTTACTCAAATGTTCATCTACGTGTTGAGGTTCACTTAGTTCCATTATATTAGCAATAGAAATAAGGAGAGATGTCAGGCTATTTTCTTCTAGATCGATTCTTTGAAATATAAATGGTAGTATACTGCTTGGAGAGGCAGTTTCATTTTCTAGTTTGATAAAGAGTATAACAGTTCTTAATATCTACCAGTTATTCGAAGATGTGCTTTATGCAGAGCTCGAAGAAAATGCCTGATTTTTTTTATTTCTAACTTAGTTAAGGTTTAATTCTTCCTCGGAAGAAGTTGTTGTTGAAACTATTACTAATAGAAAATTAATTTACTACTACTAAAAGAGTTGATCTAACAGGTCAGCTCTTTTTTTGTATCCTATAAAGAACAGGTCGACTTGGCGAAGCGTCGTTTTGAAAAGGAGCCATTTGGATCTCGAGAATGTAGTCGCCATCCTCTATGGAATTCTCCACGAATATCATTTCAGTTATTGTCCGTTTAAAATTTGGACTTTTGGGCACTTCCCAAAATGCATGATGAAATGCAAGTACTCCACCGTCATTTTCTCGATCCACTGATGGCAGATCAATCAAAAGGTGCTCAACCTTGGCTGCTAAGAGCTTGTCTACACAACTCAAATCAAAGTATGGAGGGTTTGTGTTTGAGTAATTCGCACTCAGTTTAGTGCCAACGTTTGGCAAACAGCGAACAACAAGCGCCTCACCGTTGAAGTCAGAAAGATTGATTTGATCTGGTCCAATCACAAAATCGATGTCTCCATTTTCACGTGAAATACGTTTCGGTAGAATTGACACCAAACGTGCCTTGAAAAAGAAATTAGTCAGAACATTATTGACTGAATGCACCTCACGCGTGATATGACCTAAGCATTCTGTATGCGTACCATGCCCATGTGGGTTGAAATAAATATTTCTGAAATTTACATTTCCACCTTCTTTAACAGACCCAGTATAGTGTTCTGTGCGAACAGGTTCCATTCGAGGAGGGTCGACATACCAGGCTCGCGGATTTTTATCAGATGCGGAAAGCGCAATGGAAATATCCATGGGCTCTTTTGTGTCAATGTAGTGTGTATTGTCAATGTAGAATTTCATTGCATCGAAGATACGATTTTAGCAGTTCAATAGTKAAGCGTGAATTATTTTTTTAATTTTATCTACCACGGTAAATTAAAGTGTATATTTGTTGAAACTTAATTTAGAATAATGAAAAAATTTGGAATCTTATTTTTAGGAGCAGGGGCATTATCTCTTGCAGCGTGTACAGCATCTGTTGATGAAGAAACAGAAGTAGCAGTAGAGTCAGTTACCTATTCACTTGATGCTGAGAATTCAACATTGACTTGGGGTGCTTCAATTAGTCCGGAATATGGACATAAAGGAACTATTAGCTTTAAGTCTGGGTCAATTACAATGGAAGGCGATGCTTTAACAGCTGGATCGTTTGTTGTTGATATGGCAACGATTAAAAATACAGACATCGAAGATGAAGGTAAGGCGTCGTACCTAGAGGGTCACCTTACAGGTACAATTGTTGACGAGGATCACCCAGTCGATATGTTCTTCAACATAGAAAAATTCCCAACGGTTGATGTAAAATTAGGAGAATACAAAGACGGAAACTTGTCAACAACACTTACTATTTTAGGAAGTGAATTGACTCAAGATGTTCCTGTTACTTTTACTTCTGATGATAATGGAGCTTCAATTAATGGAACTTTCTCAATGGATTTTGCTTCATTAGGAATACCTGGATTGGCTCAACATGGAGAAGGATCAATTTCTACRACTATCGAATTCGATTTGAACGTGATGTTAACGAAATAGTGACATCGGTTTTTGGTTAGGAGGCTTTGACATCGTCAAAGCCTTTTTTTTGTTTCTTTATGTCGTGATAAAGAAAAATATAGATACAATTATTTTTGATTTTGGAGGTGTGTTAATCAACATTGACTACCATCGAACGATTGAAGCATTTAAAGAATTAGGGATAGAGGACTTTGAAGAGCGCTATTCTCAAGCCGATCAGGGTTCACTTTTTACTGATCTTGAAGTTGGAAAGATTTCTACTCAACGATTTGTGAATGACCTACTGAGATCTTTGCCTAGTGGAACTTCTCCAAATAAAGTCGTGCATGCTTGGAATGCGATGATTCTGGATGTACCGAAGTCTACGGTTGACTTACTAAAGAGTTTGCAAGGGAAGTACCGCTTGTTCTTGTTGAGTAACACGAATGAAATCCATATTCCAAAAGCAATGAGCGAATGGAAGAAAACGAGTAAAGATGATTTTTACGATTGTTTCGAACACGTTTATCTCTCACACGAAATGGGTCTTAGGAAACCGAATGAAGAAATTTTTAGGCGTGTATGTGTTGAACAAAATATTCAGCCGGAAAACGCATTATTCATCGATGATTCGGCGCAACATATAATTGGCGCACGTAAAATTGGTCTCAATACATTTCACTTAACATCTGAGATCGCGCTCTCATCACTTTTCTCTTGACACAATTCAACTAGAAGTCCTGCAGTTGATCTAGGATGTAAAAAAGCAATTCTTTTGTTGTCAGCTCCGTTTTTTGGCGTTGTATGAATCAATTGAAAGCCCTCACCTGCGAGACGGTCAAGTTCTGCATCAAGATCATCCACCTCAAAAGCTACGTGGTGGAAACCTCCTCTGGATTTACTTAGAAATTTTGCAATGGGTGAATTTTCATTTGTAGCTTCAAGTAATTCAATTTTCGATTCTCCAACTTGAATAAATGCCGTTCGAACTCCTTCCGATTCAACAATTTCTTCTTTGTAACAAGAGGAAGAAAATAACGCTTCAAACATAGGCAGTGATTCAGCGATACTTTTCACTGCTATTCCGAGGTGCTCAATTTTTTTAATCATAACCTTAGCCATTAAAAAAGCCCCGACATCTTGATGTTAATCGAGATCGTCGGGGCTTAATAGTATTTTATTTTCTTTAGTTCTTGATGAACTTTTCGTTGACGTTGTCAAAGTTGATGTAGTATACACCGCGAAGTAGGTTTGAGCAACTTACTTTCGACCCAACTCCTTTTTTAACAATGTTACCGTAAGCATCGTAAATTTCGTATCGAGTTTCAACAGGCTTACCGTTAGCGGAGAATTTAATCTCATTCTTCACCTTAATAGGCGTTTTTGTAACAGTCGGTGTCGAAGACATAAACTTCACTTCTTGCGAAGGTCGTTTTGTTCCTGAGTGATCACTTTGAACTACACGGATTGTGTTTTCTCCAGAGTGAGGAGTTACATTAAATTGGTATTTGTTAGAATTTCCAGAACCTTTCCCTTCAACTTCACCAATTGCAACCCATTTATTCCATCTGTATTGTTCAATAACAAATGGTAATTTTCCTTGTTCACTAGAAGTTGACCAAGTAAGGCTTCCTTCATCACTAATAAGAATAGAATTTACTTTGAATGTAGAACGAGGAAGAAGTACTTCAGGATTTAACACTTTCGGTCTGCATCCATCATTGTGTTCAATAACAATAAAAACAGGTTCACCAATTTCAATATTGAAAAGAGAAAAGTCTATTTCGAAAGCACCAACACTTGTTCCACCCGGCATAATGTCACCATTGACCGTAACCTTCGTGGCACAGTATCCAAAACCTTCGTCGTCCATTGGATTTTGGACGTATAAATTTTTTCCTTGATATGTACCTTCAACTGAAAGTGCTGCCATGGCCGAAACCGAGCAGAGACATACAACCAAAAAGAGAATTAATCGTTTCATTTATTAGAGTTCTTAACTGTGTCTTTCTAGCGGTTAGACAAAGCTTAGTCCGTGTATTCCTGTTTGCAATGAGCAAATATAGCATGTTTCTTCGATGAGAACAATATATTGATGGATTAATTTGCAGATATTTACGGTTAAATTAGTTTTGTTTATAACAAAACGTTGTGAAATTCACATTCTTTTCCGTTTTCAATTAGGTTCTTTATTGGGTAGATTTCCAGAATTTTGTTATTCTTGTATGCATACTTAAAGTTGATTTTCAATGAGAAGCATTTACCTAGTATTAATTTTGTTGCTATTTGCTTCGTCATGCGCATCTGAAAAAGCCAAGCAATTTGAGTTTAGCGGAGGCACATTTTCATTAGCTCTAGACAATGAACCAGCAACACATATCCCAAGAAATGTAACGGATTATTATTCCGCAACCGTACTGATGCAGATCAATGAGTGCCTTGTTGGAATGGATCCTAAAACGACAAAGATCATCCCGAAGCTTGCTGAGGAATGGACGGTTAGCGACAATGGGAAAACGTACGAATTCACGCTGCGTGAAAACGTTTACTTCCATCCGCATGATGTTTTTGGCTCGATGAAAGATCGATTGCTCACACCAGAAGATGTGATTACATCGTTCGAAATGGGTTGTAAAAAAAATGAAAAAGGAGAAACACCGGCAACATATGGCTACATGTTAAAGTCTTTGGTGAAAGGTGCGGATGAATACCACGATGGTGAGGCAAAATCGATCAAAGGGATTACGGCAAACGGAAACAAGATAAAATTTGAATTGTTTCACGAGGATCAAAATTTCCTTTTCAAATTAGCACACATTACGGCATCAATCGTTTCAAGAAAAATAATCGCGGCAAATGCAGAAGGTGATGCAATTGGAACTGGGCCGTTTAAGTACGAAGAATACAAGAAGGGTGATCAGCCAGCAATTGTCCTCACTAAAAATGAGGATTATTATTTGAAAGATAAAAAAGGGAATGCTCTGCCTTATTTGGATAGTTTGGTATTCTTCATTCAAAGCAGAAAACTCGAGCAACTAGATATGTTTGAATCTGGGAGAACTCAATTGATTGTGGGTTTACCTACTAGCCGAATTACTCGAATGCTAGAAGGAAGAATTCAAGATTTCAATTCAAAACCTCCAAAACTTATTTTAGCGAACAACCCACTTCTTGAGTCCAATTACTATTTCTTTGATATGAATGATCCTCGTTTCAAGGATCCTCGAGTTAGAAGAGCATTTAATTATGCGATCGATAAAAAAGTACTGGGGCGTGAAATTCTCAGAAATCAATATGCTGAACTTGGGTATTTTGGAATCACTCCTCCAGTTTCGAAAGTGATGAAGGGGTATGATTTTGATAAAATTGAGGAGAAGGGTTATTCTTTTGATCCTGTTAAGGCAAGAAAGCTCCTTGCAGAAGCAGGATACCCAAATGGAGAGGGATTTGGATCTGTTGAACTTCGATACAATATTAATGATACTCACTCTGCCGTAGCTGATGAGTTCTCAAAGCAAATTTTTCAAGTGTTAGGAATCAACGTCAATATTGATGGCTCTTCGTTTGAGCAATTGATCCTTGATGGTGAACTAGGTAACGGCGATATTTTTAGAATGGGATGGAGCGCAGATTATCCAAATCCGGAAACATTTCTAATGAACTTTTACGGGATGTTTGTACCAACAGATTCCAACGAACGATCCTCTATCAATAGAGCGAGATACAAGAATCCTATTTTCGATGAATTTTATAAGAAGGCAACTGAAGCGTCTAAGAAAACTGACCAATTGAAATTTTTCAATCAGGCTGAAATTGCATTGATGGACGACCCTCCAATTATTCCTCTATGGTATACAGGGGATATTGAGATTACATACTCTCGTGTACGCAACTTCCACTTTAATGCCATTAACATTTTTGATTTCACGCGAGTCTACTTGAAAGATTGGACCGAAGAAGAATACAAGGATTACATGACTCAAAAGAAAGGCTAAAACTTACAAATCATACTACTCAAGATGACCAAGAATCTACTATTTGTACTTTTTTTAGTGTTAACCTATACATGTTCCGCTCAACAGCCAACACAAAATGTCCGCGGACAAGTGATGGATTCGGAAACTCGGTTTCCTTTGTTCGGTGTTCGAATTGACGTACTCACGAGCGATTCAACATTAGTGTTTCGTACTCGCACGGATGAGGATGGATTTTTTGTCATAGAAGAAGTTCCCATCGGAAAACATGAATTAGTTGCAACTGCAATGTCCTATGAAGTAAACTCAATTACAATTGAAGTGAATTCAGGGAAAGAATTAGTGATCGAATTACCCCTTCAACAGTCGTTCCAGGAAGAGGAGGAGATCATTGTCTCTGGAATGAGAAAAGGTGAAACGATTAATGAGATGGCTCTTATTTCTGCTCAACAATTTAGCGTAGCGGAAACTGATCGCTATCCTGGTTCTCGTTCTGATCCTGCACGAATGGCCTCAAATTTTGCAGGTGTTGGTGGGGCGGATGATTCACGAAATGATATTGTAATTCGAGGAAATTCTCCCTTGGGTGTAGTTTGGAAGGTTGAGGGAATTGATATTCCCAATCCATCTCACTTTGCGATTTCAGGAAGTACTGGTGGACCGGTATCAATTTTGAACAATAAATTATTGGCAAATTCAGATTTCTTTATGAGTGCATTTCCAGCGGAATATGGAAATTCGACTTCTGGAGTTTTTGATTTGAAACTCAGAAACGGAAACAATAAACAACACGAGTTCACGGGGCAATTTGGATTCTTAGGAACTGAGGTTTTGGCTGAAGGGCCATTGAACAAAAATGGTTCAGCGAGTTATTTGGCCATGGGTCGATACTCAACCTTGAGTTTGTTCAAGACTATCGGTGTTCAAATTGGAACAGATGCAGTACCAATTTATGGCGATGGAGCCTTCAAATTGAATTGGAGATTGAAAAATGGGGGTGCGATGTCACTTTTTGCCATTGGTGGTGCTAGTTCTATTGATATTGTTATTTCAGAGCAAGATGGAGAAACAGCAGAGGTATTCGGAGAAGGCGATCGCGATCAATATTTTGGAACCTCAATGTTCGTTACGGGTTTAACACTAAAGAAGCCGCTCAATGAAAAAACATATGTCGCAGCAACGATCGCTTATTCAGCAGAGAAACAATATTCTCACCATGATTACCTGCTTCGCTCTTTCGATTCAACGTCAAATTCAATTTCAATCGATTCGATTTACCCATTAATGGGGTATGAGTTTAACATTTCAAAAGCCTCAGGGTTTTTTAGTGTGAACCATAAATTCAATAGAAAACACTTAATCAAAGCTGGATTAAATGTAGATGCCTATTTCTTCAATATGGTTGATACTGTTCTAAATGTTTCGCATACAATGTTTACAAAGCGCTGGGATTATCAAGGAAGTGCTTTATTGGTTCAGCCATTTGTGCAATGGAAATGGCGCCCAACAAAGAACATGGCGTTCACAGCAGGATTGCACGCACAGTATTTTACTCAAGGGAATGCGGTGAGCTATGCTGAGCCAAGAATTGGATGGCGTTTGAACATGAAAGGAAATCAAGCGATTTTTGCTGGTGCAGGAATGCACAGTCAAACACAACCAATGTACACGTACTTCTATCATCGTTTTGATACGGATGGAAATAAGGTATATGATAATGATCAAATGGGCTTCACACGAAGTTTACACACGGGAATTGGATATGAAAAATCCTTTAAGAAGAGTTTAAACATCAAAACTGAGGCCTATTACCAATATGTGTATGATGTGCCTGTCACGGTCGCGCCATCGTCGTTCTCGTTGATCAACATGGGAAGTGGTTTCGCACGATTCTTCCCTGAGCAACTAATGAACTCGGGAGATGGTTACAATTACGGAATCGAATTGACAATTCAGAAGTACTTCGACAAATCCTTCTTCTTCTTAATTTCTGCAACAGCTTACGACTCAAAATACAGAGGAAGCGATGGAATCTTGAGAAATACGTCATATAATGGAAGCTACATTGCGAATTTCTTAGGAGGAAAAGAATTCAGAATAAATCCGCGACAAACAATTTCCATTGGAGGGAAGGTGACATTCGCTGGAGGAAAACGCTACGGATATGTTGACGAAGTGCAATCGAACTTATTGAACGAAATCATTTTTGTTGATTCAGCATTCAATGAACGCCAATTCAAGGATTACTTCCGATTGGATTTAAAAATCAATTGGAAACTGAATTCAGAAAAGATAACACACGAAATTGGTCTTGACTTGGTGAATATTTTGAACACTCAAAATTTATTGAGTTTAACCTACGCACCGAATTTGGCTGATCCATCACAAGAGCCAGTCGCTGTGAAAACACAACTTGGTTTCTTACCGATTTTCTATTACAAGATTGATTTTAAAGTAGCAGGAGGGAGGAAGTAGCTAGTTTATCCCACCATTGTTATTGAAGTGCCATCGTTTCGCAAACTGAGATTGTTATGTATCGAATCATTGTTCTTTTTTGTTTAAGTAGTAGTCTAGGGTTCACACAAACTGCGGAGTCCATACGAAGCGGGCGTCCAGGAAATGCTAGCGGAGCGTATTCTGTCGGGAAAAATGTTTTTCAACTTGAAAATGGTCTCTTGGGGTATTCGGATTTTTCAACGTGGAGTTTTGCCAACTATTCATTGTACTTGCGCTACGGCATTTCAGAAAAGTGGGAAGTCAATCTAACAACAGATCTATCCTTTGCAAGCGGAGACAATCAGCTCGCTTATGGTGGACCTAATGTTGGTCTAAAATACAATTGGTTGGATAATCATGCTGATCGATTTTCCTTTGGAACCGTCCTGTCACATAATTTCGGGTCATTTTGGAATGACAATCTTAATGTGACTTCGATCAACAACATTTTTATGTTTAGTTTGACGGACAAGTTTGGGGTGAATTTGAATAATCAAGTGGAATTTCTCGCAGAGTCGAAAACATTCGGATCGTGGGTGATCTTGAATTTTGGATATTCACTCCCCAAAAACAATACGATCTACATTGAAGGATCACATTATTTCTCGACTTCTGATATTACATTTCTACGCCTTGGGTGGTGTAAACTACTCACCAATGATTTTCAGATAGACGCCACGATTCGCTTTGATCAAGTAAATTCTATCGCTCCGAATAGGTTCGATCCAGGAATCAGTTTGGGCTTCTCGAAACGTTTTGTTCCTAAAAAGTAATGATTAACTTATATCAGGCAAGTATCAAGTGAAATCGATTTCTATTTGGTAAATTCCTTGAACATGAAAATAATTGAACTGGCAATGCGTCCATTTCAATTTCGATCGTCTTTAAATAGAAAGTATGAGTACTACAGTAATTTGGAAAGAATTTAGCGACCAACTCTTGGGTTTCATTAAAGCCCGAGTGAATAACCCTGATACTGCAGAGGATATCTTGCAAGATGTGTTCGTTAAGATTCACCAAAAGTCGAATCAGCTGTCGGAGAGCGATAAATTGGCGAGCTGGGTTTATCAGATTACACGAAATTCCATCGTTGATTATTATCGAAAGAAAAAACTCCCTATTTCTGATGATAGCATATTTCAAGGAGCAGTTGAAGAAACAGATGCGAGTTTAAATCCTCAATTTATCGAATGCCTGATGCCTTTTATCAAACAATTACCTGAAAAATATAGTGATGCCTTGAACAAGACGATTTATGGTGATATGTCCCAAAAAGAATATGCTCAAGAACTGGACATTTCTTATACTGCAGTCAAATCTAGGGTTCAACGTGCTAGACAAAAGCTCAAGGAACTGTTTACTCAATGCTGTAATATCCAAACGGACACATACGGGAATATTATTTCATCTGACATTGACGACTGTTCTTGCTAAGTTTTGCGTCCTTTTTTAGTTTGCTCGTCTCTAGGGGTAAGAGTATTAATTAAAAACAAAACGTTATGAAAAATCAAGAAACATGTTGCTCAGATCAAACTTGTACGTGTACATGTCAGTGCAATTGCAACTGTCAAAGTACTACAGAAAGCTGCTGTTAAAAACGAAAGGGGTCAATTGCTGGCCCCTTTTTTGGTTTAATCTCTGAAAATAATTAATTCCAAATAGGACAAGTACCACAGCCATTTGTTGGGCGGATATAGAATAAAAATCCAACTGAAGTGTCAAAACTTCCGTATCCATAAGCATGTCTTGCATACGATGATGCATCATTCGGTCGTGTTCTTACCTTCAATTGATGATTCAATCCACCACCAAGTTTCGTTTGAATGAATACATGACGGAAGAATTCGAAGCGTAAACTCGCGTGACCAGAAATCCCATAACCAGACAACGAAATTGTTCGAACGTTCTTTTGTCCTGCGAAATCGAAGTCATTGAAGGAAAGTAAGGCTCCAGCTCCAGCACTTAAGTTCGTTGAAATTGCGAATTGATCTTTTGCGCCAAATGCGATGAGCAAATCAGTACGCATGACTTCAAATCGTAAGTAATTCAATCCATCTGAATTCTCATAATGGAAGGTATTGCGATCGGTAACAATAGGTTCTCCAGTGTAAATTCCAGACCAATTTGTTGTATTATCTACACCTGGATCGATTTCTCCACTAAGGGTAACTTCGTTTCTGTCCTGAAAAATGTATTTCATGTGATCATAGCCAAATGAAATCGCCCAATGATGTCTAATATAGTACCCCACACGTGCGCTGAATTGAGGAACAGTGATGCTTTTCGGGTCCCAATAATACCCTGAAGATAATGGAGACTGGTTGTCATGTGCTTTCGCTCCAGATAATGTGAAATCATATCCAGGTCCTACAAAACGCATGTTACTCTCCGTGTAAGCACTTCGATTGTATCCCCAATAGCCAAAGAGTGTTCCTTGGGCATGTGAAATCTTCTGCTTTTTGCTTTTCCAAGTGGATTGTGCCGTCGATAGAAGCGGTGTGAAAACCAAGGCGAGAATCAGGATAGAATATTTCATTTATTTGCTCATAAAGTTAACGAACTCGTCTTGCGAGATGATTTTTTCCAATCGATAATGAATGCTACGATCGGCATTGTGCCATTCGACCAATCCATAACCTGAGGCGAAATAGTTGGTAATTTCCCATTTGCCTTCGTTTTCCTCTTTAGTAAACGGATTAAAAAGTGTCATTCGTATATGATCGGTAAAAAGTGTCGCGGAGACTTTCTTTCCCAAGACATCAATTTCCTGTGTAGAATCGTATAAACGATCTACTTCCTTCAGGATCATAGTTGAGTCTTTGAAACCAGCAAATCGACTGGCAAAAGAAGCTGTTGACTCTTTACTATCAGGCATGAGCTTGTTTTTAAACAACTCTGCTTTCTTTTTTTCCAGGTTTCGATCTACGATCATGTGATCGATGATGTCTAGACTGTCTAAGTTATAATTTAAGGCCTCAAGTAGACGTCCGTCCTCTTTGTAAACTTCAACGACAATGTGTTTTCCTTCCGAGTCGTTAATAGAAAAGACTCGGTGAAATTCTTCTTCTAGTCCATTCGCTACATCTCGAAAAACATATATCGTCGGAATAGTATCGTATGGATAGAAATAGGTTCCAAATACATTACTTGAAACATTCGTCTCAGGGTTTTCTTCCGAGCAGGAAACGATCCCAACAAATACACAAAGTATGATCCAAAACGCTTTATTCATCTATTTCATTTTTAAAAAGGAAACTTCATTTTCTGTTAACATTCTGTAATGTCCTCTTGGCAAATCTTTCTTTGTTAAGCCAGCAAACATTACACGATCCAATTTGGAAACATGGTATCCCAAAGCTTCCAAGGATCTATTAACAACTTGACTTTTTGTAGAGTATACTTCCAAGCCAATTTCACGCATGTCCTTGTTTGTGACGTATTCTGCTTTTTCAAAACGCGTAGTTCCGTCATCCAACAAAATTCCAGCGCGCAATTTCTCCATGTCTTCAGGTTGCATCTTACGTGTCAACTCTACATGGTATAAACGACCCGGTTTGTGTTTCGGGTGTGACATTTTCTTTTCTAAATCGCTGTCGTTCGTGTATAAAACAAGTCCAACGGCGTCTTTGTCCATTTTCCCAATTGGGAAAACAACTTCTTTGCATGCTTTCTGAATTAATCCATAAGCATTCTTTCGTCCGAAAGGATCATTCATTGAAGTGACAAATCCTTTTGGTTTATTCAAAAGTACATATCGTTTTGTTGCAGCATTGATAGATTGACCATCGTATTTCACAACATCTCCAGGCTTCACTTTGTACCCCATTTCAGTTACGACTGCACCATTAACGGTTACTACTCCAGTTGAAATTAGTACATCAGCATCACGTCGCGAAGCAACTCCTGCATTCGACAAAAATTTATTCAATCGAACATTATCACCAAAAGATGGCAATGTATCTCCTTTTCGTTGTTTGTCCTTGAAATCAACATATTTACCTTTGTCGCGTGATTTCAGTGAACTCTTTTTCTCCGTTTTAGAATCTGGACTTCCCCCTGAAGGTGCATCTTTATCTTTTAACGGTCTGTACTTTGAATCGTTACTTCCACTGTTAGCCTTAAACGGTTTCTTTTTCGCATCTCCACCGCGCCCTCGTGAGCCATCTGAACTGTTTTTCCCTCTCCCTCTATTCATTTCGAATATAATTATTCCGCAAAGATAGGATAATTCCGTCTGTATCTACTCGTTGAAAGCCCTGCGGCGTATAATCGGACTCAAGTTTATACAAGAGGGTAAAATGCCGACTCAATATGTTCAATTTTTGTTTCCCGCTTTCCAAGAACGATTGAGATAACATCAAAACGTACTTCCTCTGTTCGCTGTGATTGTTCGATAAATGAATTCATCACCGAGATGATCTGGCGCTGTTTTGTTCTTGAGACGGCACAATGCGGAGGTCCAAAAACAGTAGTCTCTCGCGTTTTTACCTCTGTAGCAATTAGCTGATTTTCAAATTCTGAGATAATGTCAATCTCGCCACGTCGAAATCGATAGTTTTCATGCAAGATGCGGTGGTTTTTCGTTTTTAGAAGATTGACGGCCAGACGCTCGCCTTCTTTCCCGAGATCTATGTGGTTCATAATGGTAGGTTTACAAGAAGATACGGAAAATGTTGAAGGCCCAGACAACTTTTCATCTGAAATATTCGTATTATACATACAGTTAAACCCAATTGACTATGAAAACTCTTCTCTCCGTTCTTCTAATTGCGCTTGCGCCAACTTTTGTAAATTCTCAAACCTTAGACTGGTTGATTTCTGGTGGAGGACAAAAATCTGATAAAGCGACTACAATTGTAGTGGATGACGATGGTTACAGCTATGTAACTGGTTACTACAATGAACAAGCACAATTCGGCTCCTTCGACACAGGTTTTTCATTTACCAGTAGTAAAGAAGTATTCGTTGCCAAGATCGATCCCATGGGGAATTATGTCTGGGTAACAAACGGACTCAACTATTATGATGATCGTGGTCTTGGTTTGTGCCTTGATCCTTTTGGAAACGTTTACGTTACAGGAACTTGTTGGGGTGGATTAACTTATGGTTCGATGACACTTTACAATTCGAGTTCTTTCACTGATCAAATTTTTGTTGTCAAACTCGATACAGATGGAAATACGATTTGGATAAAGAATGCCGGAAATGATGATGGTAGTGTTGGTTTTTCTGTAAATGAAAACGGTTCTCCTCAAACGCTCTATCAAGATGATCACGGTCAGGATCTAGCGTTCGATTCACAAGGTAATATTTACGTAGTTGGATTTCTTTCTAATATTGATACAAGTCCGCATGACGCTACTTTTGACGGGATTTCTGTTCCTCTGGCGCCAGAAGATTCAGTTGCGTTTGTTGCCAAATTAGATAATGCTGGTAACTGGCAATGGGTTGAGACTTATGGAGGCATTCACCAGCATAGAGATAACGCGGTCGCAGTAGACGATGAGGACAACGTGTATGTTACAGGAGGATTCATTGGAACAAAAACATTTGGAACTACTACGATAACGAGTTTTGGGGAAGAAGATATTTACGTTGTAAAGTATGATACGGATGGTAGTTTTCAATGGGTAACTCAAGCCGGTTCTCCAGATAGTCTTGCTGACCGAGGTGACGGAATTACGTATGGTCATGACGGTCACATGTATGTAACGGGTGAGTTTAGGGGGAAGGCGGCTTTTGGTCTGGATACTCTGAACAATTATGGAAGTGATCAAAAAGACAGAGATTGTTTTGTTGCCAAAATTTCGAAAGATGGCGTATGGAAATGGGCAGCTAAAGCGGGATCTTCCAAAACTAGTGATCGCGGAATAGGAATTTGTGCCAATTCTTCTGGAAACATATTTGTTGCTGGGCAGTTTAGTGGCGAAGCGAAGTTTGGATCATCAGGAATAATATTGGATTCTAATGGAGATAGTACGCAAGCTTTTATTGCAGCAATTGATTCTCTCGGAAATTGGCGTTGGGCATTGAGTGGAGGAGGCCCCAATTTTGATCGCGCAGCAAGCGTTGCTTGTGATGAAAATTGCAACGTTTACTTTACAGGATATTTTACAAACAACTTCACTTTTGATGGTGCAGCAACAGTAACTGCAACTGTGCCAGGAAAGGATATTTTCGTTGGGAAATTAACAGATGTTTGTTTTGGGTATGCTCCACCGCCAACACCAACAGGACCTGAGGAGGATGAACTATGTGAGATTTTGGAGTCCAATGTCTTCACGCCGAATGGTGATCAAATTAATGATGAACTCGTATTCTCTGAAGATTGTAACATGGATGGAACAGTGCTGATCTTTAACCGTTGGGGAGAAATTGTTTATGAATCAAATGATCTTCTTCAAACATGGGACGGTCGAGCGAAATCTGGAAAGTTTGTCAATGCAGGAACGTATTTCTACAATATCGAAGTGCAATCAAAATTCGGACAGAAAGAAACGAAGTCTGGATTTATCACTGTGATCTTCTAATTGAACGACTTCTGAATTGAGTTGTACTATATTTCATGCAACTCAACATTTTGGTGCTGCGCGTCAGCTTCCTTTTTCTTGACAGATTATCAAAGGGATTTATTCTCTTGATGCTGTGCGTATCGGCTTCATTTTTAAGCACCGCTCAGACTGAGAGCAATCAAGTTTTGCTTGTTGGGAATTTTGGTTCTGTTTGCATGGAAGATTCTACTGTTTTAAGAACTACCGTGCTTCCAGCATCACTCGATTCATTTAAGATCATTTGCTTTTTCTCGAATTCAACGAGTTCACTCACGGAAAGTGAAGCAACCCGCGTTGAGCATTTCGTTCGTTCGGGCGGTGGATTATATCTCGGATCAGAAAATTGGCCCTTGCAAGCAGAATCGAATCAATTGACCCAGAAACTATACTTGAAAGAGAGTTTTGGTGAGTACGATTCCCCGCTCGCAGAAATTGAGCAAGAAAGTGGCAACCTCCAATTGGAAATGGAAACCATTCCCGCAGGAAGATCGACGGTGGCATTTCCGATGGATTATCGCTTGCGCGTTGAGGCGTGGGTAGCAGATCAACCTCTAATTCTCTCCGGCAAAGTTGACCAAGGCAAAGTGATCATTGATGGGGGATATTCCCGTTTCTATTGTGATCAACGCTCAACAGTCACGGATTCACTCTGGAAGGCGATTATTGCTTACTTGGCGAGGGAGGATCTGTAAATTACAACTTCACACCAACGATGCAGATGTCATCCGTTTGATCATTGTCACCTTTCCATTGAGAATGGGTTTCAATTAATACTTCGTGTTGATCTTTAAATGAGGCCGTGCTATTTTTTATCAGTTCATTATGTACACGCTTTGATCCAAATTTTTTATTGCGATCTCCACCAAATTGATCCTGATATCCGTCCGATCCTAAGTAGATTTGATCGCCTTTTTCGAATGGTATCGTAATTGTTTCAAATGATCGTTTCGACTGAATCTGCCAACCTCCAATAGGATAACCATGACTTTTATACGTACAAGATTCTTCAGAGGATTTTACATGAAGTAATTTTCTGTTTGCAGCGGAAAAATAAATTTGTTGTTCTAAATCATCAATTGCAATAATGGCAAGATCTATCCATGGATTGTCAAATTCGTCCGCTTCAACATCCATAAAACTTTCGATGTATCTCTTGTCCATCTCTGCCAGAATGTGATGCGTTCTTTTTATTCCTTTGTTCATGATGATGTACTCGAAAAGATTTAGAGCGAGTACAGATGTTAAGGAAGCGGAAACGCCATGTCCTGTGCAATCTCCAACAACCAAGTAGCGTAAGTTGTGTTTCTTGCCAACCCAATAGAAATCTCCTGACACGATTTCTTTTGGTAAATAGAGTGCAAATGAATCCATGAATAATCGGTCGAAATGCCGTTGTTTTGGCAATAAACCTCGTTGCACGTATTGTGCGTTTAACAAGTTTTGTCTGTGCTCAGTTTCTCTTATCATAAAAAATATGTCCTGAACAAATCTAGAGTATATTCTAATTTCGAGTATTAACGCAGGGTTAAGCTTATGTCATTTGATGACTACGAGATTGATAGATGCTCCAATAAATGAAATTCAGCAATACACCCATTCCAATTGTCATTCCCCATGTGCGTGAATGTCGAAATGGATGAATAAATCGATCGCTGATCTCTGCAAATAAATGCCCAGGTCGGTGGAGAATATCCCAACTGTTGAATCTGAGGTAACGACCGAGGTAGATTCCAAAAGCAGTTATAAAGATAAGTCCAACGATCGTCGCGTACATTTTCCAGTTTGATTTAAGCGGGAGAATGTGTTTTTGAATATCCGACAAACTAATAAATCCAGCCATCAATCCTGTCCAAGCGTAGCTTAAGATGAGAATAAGATCGAACCATTGTGGTGCAGAATCCTCGAAGCGCATATGGAAAATATCTGTGAGAATGTAGGGCGCATTTGGAAAAAAGAGCAACCAAGAAGCCAAAACGCCCAACTTCACCCACCATTTTTGAACGAGTGGAACGTCATCATTGAGCAAAAGTTCATAGATCACAGTTACTCCAAGTGGAACGAATGCCAAGAAGAGGTTCCAGTTCAGAAAGAAATAATTGATTTCACCAGTTATCGCAATTCGAGTAAGACAAAGCGCGAGGCAAAAAACGCTCATCGCGGCGAGTAATAGAAGTTGGTATTTCCGAGTTTTGGTCATCCTTCTGTTACGTATGGGAAGTGACTTTAGTGTATGGGCATGGTTAAGATTTGTTAACTGTTCTTATCATGCCCATTTGTAACTTGAAGACCATTCGATGCACAAGCATCTTAGTTAAGAGCCTGTACTTTTTTTCTATATAACACGTATGATATGATTAACAAGACAAGTGGAATAACTGGACCAATGACTCCGCCATCACCTGCATTCAAATGGGCAATTATTGCGAAAGTGAAGTCAAGTGCAAATCCCAGGTAGGCCAATGTTTTAATTATCCGATTTTTGATCACCCAAATCGCGAATATGCCTAGTATTTTTGCTATTGCCATCGGATAGATTATTTCCACAGGAACACCTAAGCTCGTGAACATTTCACTCGTCATCTCGTATTTAACGAAATAGGTGATCGCTCCAGCCAAAAGCATTAAACTAAATAGGATGGTCACCACGTTGTAAATTATTAGATCTCTTTTTTTCATCTTAAAATTGTTTTGCTGTTTTGTTTGGCAAACTTAGTTCAATTGATTTACTTTGGAAAGTAAGTATATAAAAGATAGTGGTATCCAAAAGTATAGTGGTATGAAAAACAAGGAAGTGAAGGATATAAAAGTTCCGATGAAGGAGCATTTTGGCAATTACATGGTTCCAGTTCGAGATGCGCTTGAGATTTTTAGTGGTAAGTGGAAGATCCCGATTATCACAGCCCTAACGTTTTATGAAACATGTGGTTTTAAAGAGATGGAGAGAATTATCGAGGGGATTACACCGAAAATGCTGTCTAAAGAATTGAAATTTCTAGAGGAGAATTTGTTGATTGTCAGAAAGGTTGAAGATACTCGACCAATTACTGTGAGTTACAGCATTACGGAGTACGGGAAAACGTGTAAATCTGTGATGAGTGAATTGTACAGCTGGGGCACAGAACACCGGAAAAAAGTATTTAATATAGAAGGACAAGTTTGGGACGAATGCAAATAACCGATGGATTAAGGACTGCAGCGGTTCAAGCTTATCAGGTAAAAGTAGCACGCTCTTTTTTTGATTCGACAGATTAATTGGGGTGCTGATATTATTGGTTCTATGAGCGAATGTTTTAATCCAGTTCGTTTAAAGCTTTCTTAATGGATTTCCTAAGGTCATCTTTTACTCGAACATTTTTAAAATCAACAATAATTCGATCAATCAAGTCTTTGGTTACTACAATTATTTTTTCATCCTTTTCTCGGATATCTTCAATGTCCGAAAATGAAATTTTGCGAACGGAATCTGACTGTCTTGTTCTATACACTAAATGATTTTTAGCAAATTTAATGAATAGACCTTTGGACTCATTAACGAATTTCAGTGAACGAAGAATCAAAAACAAACCAACGAAAATTCCAATTGGCTTATCCCAATCTCCTGGGAATTCAGATATAAATTCATTCGTTTGCAAGTAGTCGAATAAGTCATAGCTACATAGAGTCACAAGAAAAATTCCTGTTAGCAAGAACATTATCATCTTTTTGGAACCTTTTTTTATTCTATAAATCATCATATCGTGAGTTAATCCTGTGTAGCCTCCTATTTTTGAATTCCGAATGAATTTAGAGCAATGTTAGAATTGTTACCAAGAGTATTCCAGGTAGCACAACAATCATAGAGGCAACTCTGGCAAAATTGAACCACGGTTTCTGACGTCTGAAGATAAATGTCGCAAGTGGTATGAACATAGCGATTTGGAGATAAGGGAACCAAGTGAAAATAGATCTTGCCCTGATTTCTTCGTGCCTTCTTATTGTAATTTCATTTACCTGCAGGTCGTAGCTCAACTTCTTCCCAGTTCGGAAGATGGGGGAGTAGGTAATTTCATAACCGTCTTCCGCATGACCGCTCCAATCTCTAAGATGGGGAGCGAACAAGTAGTCACCCACTTTTATACTTTGGTGCCATAATAGGTACAGTTCTCTGTCAATTCTCCATTCACTGTTATCCAATTTTTTGGTTTCTCCATCTACGAAAACTTCAACTGTAGTGAGCACCATCATCAACGTGCAGAATGCTACGACAGTCTTGAACAAGAACCAAGGCGCACCAGTAGTGATTTTTTTATAGTATTCATTTTCTGCGCGTTTCTCTTCTTCTGCTTTGCGCCGTAATCTTTCTGCTGCAATTCTTAGGATCTCTTCTCGGTTGTATTCTCGTGACATGATTGTATTATAGTGAGTACAATATTAAGGTTTTCTTCGGATTCAAAGCATTGATTTATAGCCATTCCTTAAGTTTTTCCTTCCTGAGTTCGACGTTTTTCAGCGTGTATTCACTAAATATTATCTTTTCTTTTGAAACGGAAGTGTCAAACCAGGCCAGAATCGTTTCCCCTAGATCTTTGTTGTTTAGAATCAATGCTAAATCAAATAGGAGCGGGCACCTTGCCTGATGGCTTCCCGAATCTAAAGTAGTTTCAATGGCTTTCTCTTTCGTTGAATAAGAATCAAAATAATCTAAACCAACATTTAAAATATTATGTTTCACAGCTTTAATCATTTTAATGTTGTTTTCTGCTGCTAAATCATACCATGAACTAGAGCTGAAATCGGTACGCCAACCTTTCATTCCCCATACAGTAGTTCCTGCGATTCCATCGTTCCTTGGTTCAATATCGTAGTTCTTCAAATGCCATTTCATATATTTTGGAAATGAAATATTAAAAATCAGACTGAAGCCCACGGTTTCATTACCTTGATTATATTTATTTTTTTGGAAATGAATTTCTTGTTTAAAATCACCTACTTTACGCGTTATAGAAAGAGTCGATTTGTGCATTTTAAATCCTAACTTTTCTAAATCTGGAAAAATGTAGCACTCTACAACTTTACGTATTCGATCACCAGGTTTTAGTTCAGGAAATATTTCCTTATTTGAACGAAATATTCTATTGAGGATGGTCATTTATAGTGCAATTGTTTTATTGGTTATAAGGGATGAGGCTTTATTGCCATTGTTGTATACGCGTTTTTTATTTTTTAATCCTCTGGTAATATGTCGTTCAACCTAAGCCTCAATGAATCTGTGACTGTTAAGGCTTGCTCTCTTTTGTCCTCTTCTGATCTTTCTGATCTTATAATTGGCTTTAGCCCATTTATGTCTTTTGCCAATTCAATTGTAGATCCCAAACTTTTGAGAGCAATTTCTGTAGCTACCATCAAATCATGGACATCATAAATTCGACAATGTCGATCAAATAGTCGATCCAGTGAATCAAATAGGTTCTCTAATAATTCCTGTTCTTTTTCTGTCATTTTAAATGCATCACAACGTATTGCAGCTATACTATCGCCGCATCCTTAAAGATAGTTGATTTCGGTGAAAATGAACCCGCGGTGGAGTATAGAGGCCGTTAGTAGGTCTTTATTCCTTTAAAGTCGGGTGATTACACGGACAATTAAAACCAGCATCATGCAATGCATTTCTTACTTGGGCATAACGTCCCCTTATCATTGATCTCATTCCCGGAAAAATCTTTGTTTCATCTGACCACAAAGGATTTTCCCATAAATAGCTGCTGTCCAATTGAGACTCAAAGTCTGTGAATTGTGCAAAGTGAAGTGTATCCTTCACCACTTCATCTCCAATTAAGTTGGTCAACGTGTTGATTCGCTGTTCAACCCAAAGACTATCAAAACCATAGTTAAGAACTTCGCACAAGGCAGCATGATATTTGCTGGTTATTCGTGGGATGCTTAACATTTTAGCTGCATATACTGAATTCTCATGTTCAATACATTCGACCCAGTTAAGCGGATCGAGATTATTTTGATACTCTTTACCATTCCAATACCTATTCCAACTTAGATCATAATCCCATGGTATCATAACAAGTTTGTTGTCAAGGGGGTTGAGATACAAGTAATGGTTTGCCCCTCCCACACAATAGTGGTCTCTATCTCCCACAAAAGTTTGAACAGCCATTTGTTTAATGAAATTATGAAAATCATAGACCTTACTAACAGCGTCATAAAACATTAAATCTGTAGCTCCATTGGTAATGTTCCAAACATCAATGATGGGGAGATAATTACCTTCGTCATTTCCTGTTTTTTGAAGAAGACTGCGTTCTAAAGTCAATTGAGTGGGAGGAATCAGTGGCCCGCCTCCCCAGTCCACCGCCTTATATAACAATCCGGTAGAGTCTGGTGAAAACCTGTCTTTGAGAAATGTTTTGTCTATCTGCTCAACGATTAGATAGATTCCTTTGTACGATCCATTGACGTAGACTTTTGCATACGAAGTACGGGGAGCAGCAATACCCATCCGTGCCATTGATTCCATGGCTAATTTGTTGCGCATACAGGTAGGGTCCCATCTGTTGTTGTTTAGATTGAGTTTTTTAAGCCCATCAAATTCCTGCCCTTTAACAAATTCATTGAAATCAATTTTGAACGAATACTTTCCATCCGTAGGTAATCCCTGAAAAGTAGATTGCCCTTTGTACCTGAGTCCAATGGTGTCTACTTTAACCCTGTCAATTGTAACAGAAGATGGAAAATAAGTCCTGTCTGATGCGCGCGCCTCCTGTTCAGGCGCATAAATAGTGTAAAGTGTATCATGGAATTCCTCGCAAGTAATGTTCTCAAGAGAGTTGATCTGTATTATGTGAATATAAGTGTCATCAAAAATATTTACTCCAACCTGACTTATGGCCCTATTACAAAACAGAGACAATAATCCTAATATAAAAAATTCACACTTCATTTTTTATTTCCAATAACAACCGAATATACGCAACTCCTCTCACAATGCCTTGATAAACACAAGAGCATAAACGACATTAGGCATTTGGAACAGCTCCTCAATCAACAATAATCACAGAATTGCAACTTTACGAACCCATCAACATCACCAACTCGCTCATTTTATCTTCTTGATTAAGTGTTCTCAACCATTTTATTTCACGTCCTGCCAGAAGCAATATTTTCTCATGTTTGGTCATTAACTCATTCGTTAACGGTATTTTAGTGCTCGAATAAAAATGTAAAAGCAGGATTAATCGATCGGTGTTGTTGATCGATAACTTTCTACTAATTTTAAAGAAAAAAAGCATGTACGTACAAAGGAGGTTTCCCTTTAAGAGTGTATTAAAATGGACGAAAAGAGAGATTATTTTCTTCACTATTTTCGTTTCACTATTCACGACACTTTATGAATTGTTGGACATTAAATGGTTGCAAGTTCCATTGGCACCAGTTGCACTGATCGGTACTGCAGTTGCCTTTATGGTCGGTTTTCAGAACAATGCTGCTTACGACAGAATATGGGAAGCACGTAAGATTTGGGGAGGGATAGTGAATGCTTCTCGAACGCTAATCATTACTGTGAAAGATAGTTTTTACCTGCATCGATCAGACGTAACAGTTGATGAAACGGAAGCATTGAAGATTATTACAAATCGACATATTGCTTGGCTTACGGCCTTGCGTTATGCTATGCGAACAAAAAAGGAATGGGAGACATCGTATCAAAATGAGGAAAAATCACAGTTTTATTATAATGTGCCTGAACGAAATACAACATTGGAAGAAGAGCTTGAACCGTATTTATCAAAAGAAGAATTCGAATACGTAATGTCGAAAGACAACAAGCCCAATGCGCTTATGAGTTTGCAATCTAAGCATTTAAGACAATTAAAGAACGAAGATAAATTGTGGGAGTTTAGTTTGTTGAATCTGCAACAACTGCTGCAAGAGCTAACGGCATTACAAGGGAAATCGGAGCGAATTAAAAATTTCCCTTACCCAAAACAATATGGAAGTATTGGGTATCACTTTGTGCATATTTTTATGTGGTTGTTGCCAATGGCGATTGTTCCTGCTTTTGCTAAAATGGGAATGGAAATGAGTGTTTCACATCCTTTTATCAGTGATTATTTCGTCTGGTTTAATATTCCGTTTACTGTCATTGTAATTTGGGTGTTTAACACGATGCTTCGTATTGGCTTGGCAGGAGAAAACCCGTTTGAAGGTTCACCAAATGATGTTCCAATTTCAAATATTGCACGGGGAATTACACGTGACATTTTACAAATTATTGAGGAAGATCCAGAAAATATTCCTGAGCCTTTTGAGAACAAGAATTTCATTCAGATGTAATGTATATTCGATCAATTACTTTCTAAGTGGTTGAAACCTGTAGCGCGTTATTGGGATAGTCATTCATGGTATTRATGAATGACTATTCTTATATCCGGTAATTCTTAAAACCTGGTTTGMCCCCTTACACAATGTCGGGCTCAGTTTGAGTTTCTATTCGAGTATAGTATTGCAGTATTTTATTTAGGAGATCCGTAATCTCTTCTGTAGATTTTGAATGTATAATGTTGAATGGGAAATCCCAATTTTCATGCATGATGATATAAATTCGATATTCACCTTTGTTAGAAGTGGTATCACCATACCATCCTARATCAATGACCAAGTTATCCATTGGAAATGTACATTGAAGTARATCGTCACTTAAGTATTTTGCACTATCCTCYKCGTTGAATGAGTTTACAGGRTCATAATTGTAGAACTCATTGTAGGTGATTCTACWATCGAATGGGAAGTCTATTTCTTGAATTTTAATCATCATTTTGGGTTTAAACTTCTGATACATTGTTGCAATATCGCGCTAACACTCTTTCAATTTGAGTTGTTACTAATAAAGCATTTTCTTTCGTAAAACACAAAGGTGGCTTTGTTTTTAAAACACTATCAAATGGACCATCAGTACTGATMAGWATRTGTTGATCTCTAAGTTGATTYTTGATCAAGTGAGCYAATTCAGGGTCTGGCGTTATGTGATCGCCCTTAATGATTTCTATACCTAAGAACAATCCACTTCCTCTAACATCTCCAATGCAGGAATATTTTTCTTGAAGACTCACAAAGAGGGATTTGTAATAGTCACCAACGATTTTTGCATTCTCCTGTAATTCTTCCTCTTCTATTACCTCTAAAACCGAAGATGCGATTGCACAAGAGACTGGATTTCCTCCAAATGAACTGAAAAACTCAACTCCTTTGCCAAACGATTCTGCAATTTCATTTGTGCAGACTACTGCTCCCATCGGATGACCATTTGCCATTGGTTTTCCGATAATGACAATATCTGGGATTACATCTTGGGCTTCAAATCCCCAAAAATAATCTCCTAAACGACCAAAACCTGTTTGAACTTCATCACTAATGCATACTCCTCCTTGTTCTCTTATCGCAGGATAAACATCTTTTAGATATCCTTTTGCAAGAGGAACTTGTCCGCCACAACCAACGATCGGTTCAGTAATAAAGGCTGCAATTGGCGAATTCGAATCATGTATTTCACGAATTGCCTCTTTCGCATACATTTTTCCAGCACTGCCATCATTCAATGTATACTTACCCCGATAAGTATCCGGTATTGCCGTCTTCAGAACGTGGTCTTTTTGGCCTTCACCTTTGGGGTTGTTAAACTTATAATCGCTTATGTCGATGGCTGTTTGCGTATGACCGTGATAGCCATGTTCCATGACCATAATTTTCTGATGCTTGGTATGGTTTTTTGCCATTCGTATAGCCAAATCAGTTGCCGCACTCCCAGAGTTTACAAAATAAACCTTGTTGAGTTCGGAAGGGAATTTCTCTATGAGTTTTTCAGCATAGTCAGCGAGTTGATCGTAAAGATACCTTGAGTTGGTATTTAACTTTGCCATTTGCCGCTGACCTGAAGCCACAACTTTGGGATGTGAATGTCCCACATGTGGAATGTTGTTGTAAGCATCTAAAAAGGTGTTGCCATCTGCATCATACATATATTGAAAGGCAGAACCGACCATATGAATGGGCTCGTCATAACTGAGTGATAATATGGGACTGATGTGCTTGTATCGTCTTTGGAGAACTTCCTCAGGTGGAGTTGATTTTAGAGGAGCTAAACCTGTAGCGATTCTAAAACTATTTTCCGCAGCAAGAGGGCTAATGCTCAGCCAATGGTAAAGTAATTTCCAAGCTGATTTTTCACTTACCGAGGCATATACATTTTCAGGGTTGTTTACTTTTGAATGGGCAGAGTTACAAATACTTGTGATTAGTCGTGCCGCAATTAAGTAATATAGGATTTTCACCTCTCTTTCCTGAATGGGTAATTTAGCGTGATATGATGTTAAAATCAGGGATGCGAATTCCAAGGGATTGTCTTTCTCAAAGCAAACATAAGGGATCGCTATGGCTAGTTCATTTATCAAGAATGAATGTGCCAAATCTCCAAAATCAATGATCCCCGAAACTTCTCCATTCTTGGTTAAAACATTCCAATCGTTCGCATCGTTATGAATGATTTGTTTTCGTAAAGTGGGTAATATGGGTAGTGCGTTTTCCTTGAATTGTTGAAAAAAGTATCGAACGACATTTCTATCCTTAACAATTGGAATATCATCAATGAATTGTTCATTTAACGTCAGGTATTGAATATCCCATTCGCATTGTTTTGCTGCGATGGTGGAGTTCTTGAAATGGTACAATTTTAAGTCAATCTCGGCAAGAGTACTCCCGAAACTTTCCATTAGTTTTTGGGTGTGCTCAACATCTCCTAAGAATTCTCCCTCAAGGAATGTCAACATTCTACATACTTGTTCTACACCTTCAATGTTCAGGACTTTAACAAATGAGCCATCACTAAACGGGATTGGCCTTGGGTATTTGCTTGGAGCTGATGTTTGTAAAAAGAACAGGGTTTCATTTTCCGAGTGAACCATTTCAGCTAGTTCATCCGTGAAATTGTATGTTTTAAATATGTATTTACCTGTCGTAGAATTAACAAGATAGTTGACATTGTCGTAGCCATTGAGTCGTTTAACGTCAATTTCTTTTAGCCCAAATTCCGATTGTAAAAGTTCGTTCATTCTTGAATGTATTATTTTTTCACACCTAGTTCCCACACGTTTTATTACACAAATTTTTGAATATTCATCATCAATCCTAAATGCAATCCTTCGTGATAATTATTAAATTCAAATGAGTCTTTTAAGGTCTTCAAGTGAAATCCTGTTCCTGTCACTTTTTCATTGAAAGTGACAAATTTCTCGTTGTTAAAATCCGTTTCCGTTTTTTCAATTAGAGAGATTAAGAGATCTTTCAATTCGTTCACTTCATTTTCAGAAGTCTGTTCAGTTGGTTTTGTTCCAGATTTATAGCGTTCAAATAATTCTCCTGAAATGTATCCTTGTAAATCCGATAGTTTATAAATTAACGCTTGCTGAGCAACGATTACATGCCCAATGTTCCAAATTAAATTATTACTAAATCCATCAGGAATTTTATTTAATTGTACCAAAGTATATTTGTCAAAATACGCTAGATATAAATTTCTGCTTGTTTTCCAAGTCTTAAATACTGATTCCATTTTGATTTATTTGTTTAGTGTTGTCATTTCGCCCTCATATTTACCTCCCCAATTTTCGGCTTTTTCATCAATGTCCCAATACCAATAGTTCAAGTTTTCCTTAAATCCATTACCTATTAGAGAATAATCAGATACAACATTTAGAGAAGTGAAAACAATAAATAGAGCGATTATTGCCTTATAAGTAATTTCATTTTTTTTAATCAGTTTTATTCTTCTAATTCCTTTGTCAATGAAGAATAGGACAATGCTCCACACTAGTATATTTAAAACTAATCCAGAAATGCTGTAGTAACGCTCTAGTGAACTTCCAAGGGATTCTTGTTTGTAAACAAATGGACTGCCCCAATAGGTTGGCATCATTTCTTCGCCTATAAAATTATACTCAATTCCGATTGCAACAGATAAGACAAGACCTAATGCGATGTATGGAATGATGATGAATTTCATTTTGTCAATTGGCTACAACAATTCAATATTCGCAATGTTACATATCCTGAATGAATTGGTGTGTTTTTTGACGAAGAAATCTGTGCTCTACGTCAATTCGCTTTTAGCAGGAACTTGAAACATTGCTCGTTCCGCAATTGCAGTTATGGACAAAGATGGATTCACCCCAGGATTTGCAGAAATCATCGAACCATCGATAATGTAAAGATTCTCATAGCCAAAGACCTTATTGTCCTTATCAATTACCCCTTCAGCAGGATTTCCCCCCATCACTGCTCCACCCAAAATGTGTGCAGTTGTCGGAATGCCAGCAAGCGTTTCTAGGGCAGAGGAGGTACTTACACCGTTTACGGCTTTGCTATATTCTTTAATCAACTTGACAGATTCTGGAATAAAGGGAGTCGGTTTCTTTCCAGAACTAAGCGACGAACGCATAAAACCCAAACGATTTCGCTTAAAGCGGAGCGTACTGTCTAAGGTCTGCATGAAAAGAAGGACAACTGTTTTTTTTGCCCACCCGTTCAGGATATAAATCCTGAAATACTTGACAGGAGATTTTATGAGAGACCATAGAACCTTAGCTAGACGGATGAATACATTCTTGCCCGTGGCATATGGTAAATGCAATAACTTCCACGCATTGGAGCCTTCAGAATATCTGCAGACTTCCAGGTGGCTATTTTCATCTGTATGTAAAATACTGCCGATCGCTACACCTTTCGAGAAATCTTTGTCTTTCTCAAGACTAGAAACACTCACCAAAGTTTCATTATTGGTACGTATATCTTGACCTAATTTATCTGAGATGTTCGGTAAAGAAGTGTTTTTCAGTTTGAGCAGTAGTTTGATTGTCCCCAACACTCCTCCAGAAAAGATGACTCCTTTACTTGTAATCTTCTTTTTTCGTGTGAAGAATTTGGTACTGGTTTTTATCGCGACCTCATAGCCATTCGTTCCATCTATTGAGTTGATTGGTTTGACATCATAGACCTCGTGTTCGGCGAGTATTTCAGCGCCGCGTTTTTGAGCCAAGTACAAGTAGTTTTTGTCCAAGGTGTTTTTAGAGTTGTTTCTGCACCCTGTCATGCAAGCTCCACAATAATTACAGCCTGTTCTTTCAGGACCTTCACCTCCGAAATATGGGTCATCCTTGCTTACATTTTCTTCACCGAAATATACTCCAACATTGGTCGCGTCAAATTGATCTTCCATGTTGAGCTTTTGAGCTACTTTCTTGAGGCCAATATCTGCGTCGAAGAATTTTGGTGTTTTGCTTGCACCTAGCATTTTCAAGGCTTCTTGATAATAGGGAGCTAGCTCGCTTTCCCAGTCTTTGAGTTTGCTCCAACTGCCAGTATTAAAAAATGCTGATTTTGGAATGGGTAGGGTATTGGCATAGACAAGTGATCCACCACCAACTCCTGTTCCCGAAATTATTGCGACATGCCGAAAGATGGTCACTTTCATGATGCCAAAGAAGCGCACCTTTGGCATCCAAAGCCATTTTCTGAAATTCCAATTGGTCTTAGGGAAATCTTTGGCCTCAAACCATTTTCCTTTTTCAATGACTAAAACCGAGTATCCTTTTTTTGATAATCGATAGGCACTAACAGAACCTCCAAAACCACTTCCGATTATGATATAATCATAGTCCATTTTTGGTATTCCGTTATTTTCCATGCTGGTAAGGCTCTATTTCGTTTTGGGTAGGGATGCAGAATGCAATATAGTGAATGTTATATGCATTAAAACCAGTACTTATTTGCTAGTGGTCTTCGTAAACTGAAGGGCTTAAGGTTTTGATGAAAATTATCGCGTCATATTGCTGGTTTGGAATCATTGTTTGTGCATCGGTGCCCCAATGATATAAGTCAACAAAACCGTTGGATTCAGTAAACGGATAAGGTGTCAAATTAACGATGCTAGAGTTCAATACATTCTCTTTTAGATTATATTCTAAGGAAGTTTCATGTGTTGTGGCTGTCATTTCTATTGGTCGACGAATATTGTCGTTAGTACTGCCATCGATACCATAAAGAGCTATGACGCAGGTTTTATTTTCATATTTGCGATTGAACCGATTTCCAAAAGTTAAGTCACTAGGGATTATGGTGTCATTCATTTTATGAAAGTTCTTAGCAATGTGCGCGTTGTGCGCGGAGAATATTACTTTCTTTCCTTGGTATTTCTCTCTCAACAAGTATTCTATGTTATCGAACATTAATGAATCCCGGTAGTATAGTTCACCAATCAAATGATCATTTATTGCACTAATATTAGCTAGTAGAGCATTTTCAATCATATGCGTCTTCTGAGTATTGCCATTAAAGTATTGGGTAATATCAGCTTCGTTGGATTTGAAGAATGAATAAAATAATTGGTACTGCTTCATCCAATAGTTGCATTCGTCGAGTGTGCCTCTTGAGTGATATGCGTTTTTATACCATTTGTGTTTTTTTGAGAACGCAACAAGATAATCTTGTGTGTGTATTTTATCTACTTCAAGGAAACACTCCGCAATTGAAGTATCAATTTCAGCAAATGTATTGTAGACAATTTCGGTAATGAATCGAGATTGGAATTCCGTTCCAAGTTGTATGTCGAATCCACTCACGGAAATATCGGAAGAGTCTAAATAGTCAATTAATTGTATGAAGTCGTCATTTACAAATATTGGATATAGAACGTGTTCGCAATGGCTTATAGAGTCGATTCTTTTTTCAGGATATAGATCATATAAATAGGAAGCTACAATTGGTGATTCAAACAAAACAACTTCAAAGTTATGGTTCTCGATAAGGTATTGAATTATGGCTGATTTCTCTTTAAAGAACTCTTTGGCTCCATGAGAAGATTCGCCTAAGAAAACATATTTTTTATCAGCAACTAATTCATCAAGGGCTGAATAGTCGGTTAACTCAGTAAGGTTTGACTGAAACCAAATGTGTGATTCTTGTTGACCAAATACGGCTTCTCCAAAGAAGTGAAAAAAGAATACTAAAAGACAAGTAGAAAGTTTGCGCATAATTAGAGTCAATAACAGTATTTAGGTTTTTAGTTACAGTTGATGCTAACGGTTCTCGGTTATGCTTTCGTGCTGAATTTCGAATATAATACTTTTCGACGTGAAGCATGAAGCGATGTTAGGTGTCAATAGTCTGGGGTCAGATCAGTAGCTGCCAATACGGCCAAATAGTGCAAATAGAGAATCATATATTGGAACTCATCATCTGACAAATAATTATTAAGATACAATTCTCCAAAATCTTGAAGTAAAAAAGAGTAACCCATTTGGGCTTCTCTCGGGTCAAAATCTTCCATGATATTCTTCCAGTCTGACTTATAGATACATATTGAGTCATTTGTTTGTGCCGAACAATCACTCATGTTGATGTTTTCAGCATAACTCAACATCATCAATCGTGCAAGTGAATCTTTAGATTGGACTCTATTTAGATGTTCACCTTTAGCATTGATCATATCTAGAGGTATTCCAGCTCGATCAAAACAATTCTTATCCGAACCTCCAGACATTTCTTTGATCAGGTCAATGTAATAATCTTCGTCAGTTTGATATACCGAATCGGTTCTCTTTTTGATTTCTAATAGATCAAAGTCTAGCGCAGTTTTGATGTCTGCATTCAGCCCTTTTATATCATAAAAACTATCTGGATTCTTTTTTTCGTCCGATGAAGAACACCCAATTAGAATTACTATGGTTATGATTCCAACTACGATCTTCATTCTGACTAATGTTTTTGTAAGTGTTTTAAATTTAGCAGTTTACCATTTGTGTTTTGTTTCATTTTGGCTCGGTCGTTAGCTTTCGATGTCACTCTTGTCTTCTGTCGAGACATGTGGAGTTATGTTTATTTGTCTCTTTTCTTAGGCATTGAAAAAACACCAATTAACAGTATGAATATTCCTAAACAAAGTGTTGCTTTAGGAGTCAAAGTATGGTAGCCATAACCACCACCATAAGTGGTGTCAAATCCTACAATATTAGCATTATTAACGACCATGAGAATTGCCATAATACAGATAAGGAGCCCTCCAGTCAATGCGATAATAGTCATTGGTTTCCATTTGTCCTCGGATGGAGACCCGTATCTGACTTCAGTTTTTGATGGAACAAAAATGCTATAGCTTATGCGAGAAATTTCATTTTGAGATAATTCTTTAAATCGAAATTTGTGTACAATAGATATTTTTTCAAGCCTTTCCAACCTCTCAATATCATGCAGAGTTAGTTGTAATTCTTCAAGGGAATAGCTCACATGTTCAAAACAGAGATAGCCTTCAATATCTTCTTTTAAAGTAGGTAGAGAGACATCAAAATGAGAGTATTCGTTAACTCTGCAAAGCTCATTGAGCTGTTCGAGTATTTCTTCTTCCCTCGCCTTCATTTAAATAGAGTGATGAGTTGATTCATCTACTTCAATTTGTCCCTGAAAGTAAAATGCCATTCTGTTTTCTTTTATATACTCTGCGATTTTATCTATGAGATTAATTTTTTCATCTAATTCGTAGATTCTATTGTCTAAATCTTCGAAATCCGTGTCATTAGAATCTAAGTAATCCTCTCGGTCGTTTTGACTAAAACTTGGTTTTGGATGAAATCGACTGGCAGAAATATCAAGGATTTCTTTGCACATGCAACTTCGTGTCAAGATATCTCGGCGAGTATTTTTAAAAAATTCAAAAAT
>NVXP01000024.1 GCA_002733985.1 Fluviicola sp.
AATACTTAAAGAGGAAATTTTAGAGCGAGCGAAGTCGAACTCTATTTCTTCACTACTTTTTTCGTAAGGATAGAGTTTCCAGAAGCGATTGTTACATAGTAAACACCTTCAGCAAATGAACCCGAGTTCATGTCTAATTGTGTGTTTTATTATTTTACGGGAGTTGAAATTAATTTACGAATGAAATTTGTAATCAAATGATTAAAAAAGCCGTCTTCACATTAATTCTTCTTACACTTCTTTTTTCATGTAAGAAAGACAGACTTAATGGTGATCTCGCCATTCTTGAAGGAAATTGGGAATGGGTATACTCTATAAAATATAGTCATTCTTTATCTTCTCCGTTTTTGACATCTTCACAAACGATCCTTCCTTCTGATGTGTCATCTTCCTATGGATTGGAATTTCTTAAACAGGGGAAAGTGCTTTTAATTGAAAACAATGAAACGAAGGATAAGTATCGAACAGTGTTTACGACTTTTGAGAGTAGTATTTATTGTGATTTGATTGGTAATGACTCGTATGATTTTGTGATTGACGTCAATAATGGTGAAAATTATCCAATGCGTGGGTGTGTAAATTCTGATACATTGGTTATTTATTATAAAGACTTTCCTTTGCCCTCCTTCTCAAATTCAAACTTTAATGTTAACTATAAAAATTTCTTCAAAAGAGTAGACTAAAATAAAAAATCCCGTTTCGATACTTAAAGTGAAAACTGTAGATTGAGGCTCTCTAAATCTACTTCTTCACTATTTTTTCGTAAGGATAGAGTTTTCATAAGCGATTGTTACCTAGTAAACACCTTCAGCAAATGAACCTGAGTTCACGTCTAATTGGTGTACACCTTCTGTTTGCGTTCCTTCAGCAAATTCAGCAACAACTTTTCCTGAGATATCAGTTACTGTGATTGTTACGTCAGAAACAAATCTCATCATGTAGCGAACAGAGAAATTATCTGCTGCTAGATTAGGGAATACTTTTCTTACTAAAAACAAAACCCCAACTACGAGTAATCGCAGTTGGGGTTTTCTATAACGTTAAGTGAAATTATTTCTTCACTACTTTTTTCGTAAGGATAGAGTTTTCAGAAGCGATTGTTACATAGTAAACACCTTCAGCAAATGAACCTGAGTTCACGTCTAATTGGTGTACTCCTTCTGTTTGCGTTCCTTCTGCAAATTCAGCAATAACTTTTCCTGAGATATCAGTTACTGTGATTGTTACTTCAGAAGCAACTCCCATGATGTAACGAACAGAGAAATTATCTGCTGCTGGATTTGGGAATACTTCCGCTCCAAACAATTGAGTTTGTTCATCCAAACCAACATTTGTACTTGCTGGGTCAAGGTTCATACGAACCATTGGAGTACCATTTGCAAGGTACCAAGTAGCATCTGGTCCGTCATACAAGAAACATGTTTGATCAATAGGATCAGTTGTAGTTCCAATAGATGCACCAGCTGTAGTTCCACCGTCTCCATCTGAAGCCACTGCTACAAAGTACGTTTCACCAGCTACTAATGGGAATCCTGCAGTACCATTTGCAGCTAAATCAAGGTTAATCATTGAACCAAGATCTGAAGACGTTAATTCGTATTCTACCGATTGGTCTGACAAGATCAATGCTGCATCTAAAGTTGTTGCATTTGGATCGAGAGTGTAAATACGTGCGCTAACAATTGAACCAACTACTGAATTTGCAGCGATTTGAATATCAACAGAGTAAATATTATCATTTGCAAAGATATCGTAGTAACTACCCAAGACGAATAAGTCTCCAGCATTGTTAAATGCACCTTCTTGTGTTCCTTTGTCACGAGCATATGTGAAGTTTGTTACATCAAACGTGATGTCAGCATTTGCATCGTCAGTTGGGATATCATCAATTTCAGTTTGAGTAAGCCCCCAAGTAACATTATATGTTCCTAAACCACTTGGTGTAAAAGGAAGTGTAACTACTAAACTGTCGTAGTTTCCAGCAGTAATAGAAACTCCAGCAGGACTTGATTCAGAGTAAGTTGCAGCTCCAGTAATATCAACGTTCAATTGAACTTCTGTTTGTGTTGCAATACCATTGTTACGAGCGTTTGTTGTGAATTCAATCGCCGTTTGTTGGTTTAATGGAATTTGGTGATAGTTCAAACCAGTTGATCCCCAAACAGAAGATTCTGCTGTGATATCGTTGTCTGGGTTTGTTGTCAAGGCAACATCATCAAGGAACCATCCGAAAGTTGTCCAAGCACTAGGTGAACTGTTACCCGTGATACGTGAAGTCCATTCGAAACGAATCCAAACTGTAGAGGGATTTGCAGCTATTGCACTTGCGATGTTTGCAGTTACAGTTTCAGCGTTCGCATAAATAGCTGATGCATTGTTTCCAACATATACAGTACGATCGTTGTTTGTGTAAACCTCTGTAAAAGAAACTCCATCAGTACTAACAGAAACAACTTGACCATCATTGAAAAGCGCTCCGTACTGTTCGAAAGACAAGGTTACTTGATCCGTTCCAGCTAAAGCAAGAACATCAATAGATGTTGCAGTTGTCATTGTGTAAATGACGTCAATTGCTTGGTCACCAACGTTGTAATCTCCGTTGTAAACTTCAGCAAAATCTCCACCACTAGTAGAGTTAATTCCACCTCCGAACGTTGCCCACCAAGTGTTTACAGTAGATCCAACATTCCAACCGAATGGAGCTGTTTGACTGTCATTATCTGTTGTCCAATTGGATGCAACGGAGAAATCATCAACCCAAAATGTTGTTCCCAAAGCTTTTGGTGTATAAGCTAAATCGGAAGGGTCTTGTTGGACTTCAACAAGTTTTGTGTTATCGAAAGAATAAGGTCCCTCAATAACTTGAGCTACAGTTGTTCCTACAGAGAATATAGCAACGACAGCACTTAAGTATATCTTTTTCATAATTCTAATTTATTTTAATACAAAAATACAGGATTTTGAATCGGATATCACAACCGTTCACATATCAACTACGACCGATCACACAAGAAAGGCAACATTTCACGAATTTTATTTAATTCATCTTTATTTATAACATGGGAATCACAGGCTTCAATTCCAACGGACAGAGCTGACTCGATACCAAGAGAATTAATGAGTTTAGAATCGCCAGAATAGGCAAAACCATTGTCATCAGATCCCACACGATTTACGCCAACAACATAGCATTGATTTTCAATTGCTCGTGCTTTGAGAAGAGCATTCCAATGAGAAGATCTCTTTTCGGGCCAGTTCGCTACATATATAATAAGGTCATATGCAGTATCACCACTTTCCAAAATGCTGTTCCGACTAATTTCAGGGAAGCGGAGATCATAGCAAATTTGAAGTTGAATGTTCCATCCTTTCCATGAAACGATTTGTTCTTCTGTTCCAGCGGTGATATGGTCGCTTTCTTTTGCCAAGCCAAATGTTTTCCGTTTATCGTAAATGGTGAAATCACCAGAAGGGAAAACGAAGATTCCTCTATTATAAACAGTATCGCCTTCTGAAATCATCAATGAAGTATAGATAGCACAGTCTTTTTCAGATGCAGTTTTTTTTAACCATGCAACTGACGGACCATCCATTTTTTCAGCGAGAGAAGTGTTCATGCTAAAAGCAGTTTGAAACATCTCAGGAAGAACAATTAGGTCTGTTGAATCGATCTTTGAAAGCAATGAATCGTAGTGATCTAGGTTTGCCTGAACATTTTCCCAAACCTGTTCTGCTTGAACGAGTGTAATAGTTAAATCGCGCATAGTTTTTTTGCTGCTTGATGAATTGTTTCCTGATCTTTTGCAAAGCAAAATCGAATTACGTTTTGATCCGCACCATTTCCATTGAATACTGAAATAGGAATTGCCGCCACTCCATGCTGTGTTGTGAGTGTTTTACAAAATTCGACATCAGACTCCGTTGATATCTTGGAATAACGGGCTGTTTGGAAATATGTGCCATCGCAAGGCATCAATTCAAATCGACTGTTCGCTAATAATGAAACAAACAGATCGCGTTTTTCTTGATAGAATTTCCCAAGAGATTGAACATCGACCGTGGGTAAATATTCTGCAAGAACGGCCTGAGCAACACTATTAACGCTAAAAACATTGAATTGGTGCACTTTCTTGATCTCTATCATTAGAGATTTTGGTGCTGTGAGGTAGCCCATTTTCCAACCTGTAATGTGAAAGGTTTTGCCGAAAGAGGAAACGGTTATAAGTTTATCGTAGATGCTTTTGTAGACATGTGCGGAAATGTGCTTTTGCTCAAAGGTGATAAATTCATACACTTCATCAGAGAGCACTAGCAGGTTCGGGAATTTTAAAACGAGTTGTTCCAATGCGTCCATGTCTGATTTCGCCCAAATTCTTCCAGATGGATTGTGTGGGTTGTTGATGATAATCATCCGAGTTCGATTTGAAATAACGCTTTCAATCGCATCCCAATCAGGGAGAAATTCAGCATTTAACGGAACCCGCAATGGAATACCTCCAGTTAATGTAATTGAAGGTTCGTAGCAATCATAGCTAGGATCCAAAATAACCACTTCATCATCAACATGAATCAAGGCTGTGATTATGGTGAAAATTCCTTGAGTGGCTCCAGCCGTAACGAGAATTTCTTCAGACGGATCCAAGCTTCTATTGTAGCTAGACTTGATCAATTCAGAGATCTCTTGAAGTAAGAGTGGATTCCCAGGCATCGGAGCATATTGGTGCACGTTTTCGCCCAATTTTCGCTGATAAACTTCGATGAGCTTTGGGTCAACGGGGAAATTTGGAAATCCTTGAGATAAATTAATCGCATTGCTTTCAGCTGCTAGTTTAGACATCACTGAAAAGATAGTTGTTCCAACATGAGGAAGTTTAGACATATAGATCCTTTTGAGTAAAAATAAGAAAAAGCCGAAGCGCAGCATCAAGATAGGGTAACTCATTTGCTTAACAGACCTTAACAATAAATAGTTGTGAATCGACTCATTCGCGTGTACTTTTGTATTGGATTAACTACACTAGAAGATCTAAGAATACACATCATGGAATATTAATTCCGTCAAATTTCATAGAACCGTGCGAATCTCGAATTTGCACGGTTTTTTTGTATTTTACCCCATGATTAAACGACTTTTCCCTTTACTTTTTGTTCTCGCTGCATGTGGCTCAGGTGAGAAAACGCCCTTTTGCAAATGCATGGAAGCTGGAAATGAACTCAATGAGTATTCTGCGGAGATTTTGGCGAAATCTGAAATTGACAAAGCGGCTCAAACGAAAATGAAAGAATTGAGATCAACGAAGAAGGAGTTGTGTAAAGAATATGAAATGATGGGCAAAGCTGAAATGCTTGAGCTCAAAAGAGCRTGTACAGAATTGAATGCGSARGAAGCCGAGGTGCGAGGTCAAGATGAGGAAAATCAAGAAAACTAGAAACAATGCTCGGACTARTAATAATTTATTTCATTGGAAAAAGTTTTTTTAATCTTGCCAAAAAACACGAGCGGAACAAATGGTTGTTCGGAATTCTTGGTGTTGTGACGTATTACGGAATGACCATCGTCGGTGGATTAATTATCGTGTTCATCGCTGCTGTTATTGGCAACGAGAGCATCTTTGAATTACCAGATATCGTTTTAGGCTTAATGGGTATTCCAATCGGATTGCTTTCCATTTGGTTGCTGCATTATATGTTGCGTAAGAATTGGGAAGGACATCCTAAGGACCAGAATCCAGAATTGTTGGATGGGACTGATTTTTAGTTAGAATGTGTAAGTAATTAAAAAAACAATAATGGAACAAAAACTACCGCTGCCCCCATTCACTGAAGAAACCGCCAAACAAAAAGTCCAAATGGCAGAAGATGGATGGAACTCGAAGGACCCTAACAAAGTTAGCCTTGCATATACCATCGATAGCGAATGGCGGAATCGAGACAAATTCATCAATGGAAGAGAAGAAATAGTTGCGTTTTTAACCACAAAGTGGGAAAAAGAACGAAGCTATAAATTGAAGAAAGAATATTGGGCCCATACGGATAATAGAATTGCTGTACGCTTTGAATATGAGTACCAAGATTTGGATGACAATTGGCACCGTGCTTATGGGAACGAAAATTGGGAGTTTGATACGAATGGGTTAATGCAAAAAAGGTTTGCAAGCATTAATAACATCAGCATAAAAGAATCAGAACGAAAGCTGATATAATTAGAAGGTTTGGGTGCGCTTAAATTCTGAGTGTATAGTTCTATTCGCGCATTGTTTTCTTAATCAACTTACCGTCAGTGTCATACTCTAAGAAAGTGCCTTTTCCATTTTTCAAGGTGCCTTTATTTAGTTTATTTCCTTCTCCGTCTTGGCAAACTAAGACTTCTAGAAGTTTCCCTTTTTCCCACAAACGAATTTGATACAGTTTGCCGTTGGAATGATAGATTTTCCATTTTCCATCAGCCTGTGAGTTGATCCACTTTCCGGACATCTTCAAATTTCCATTTTCGAAATAGTATTTCCAAGCTCCGTGTTCTACACTGCCTATGCGCTCTCCTTCAGAATCAACATTTCCATTCTTAAAATGTTTTGTCCACTTCCCTGATTCCGTTCCATTACTATAAAAACCGGACTCATTAAGACCTGCATTGTAATGATACGATTTGTATTTTCCGTTCAATTCTCCATCCGTAAATTCTGCCTTGAACATAGTTGAACCATCAGGAAAATAAAACTCCCATTTGCCTTGTCGTTTATCCTTATCGAAAGCCCCAAATGATTTAATATTGCCTGACTCATCAAACTCTTTCACTTTCCCTATTTGAACTCCAAGAGTATAGTTCAGCTCATGACTTGTTTCACCATTTGGATGATAGCCATACCAAAGACCACTTTCACGCCCATCTTTATACCTTCCTGAAGATTCTAGACTTCCATCATCTCTATACGATTTCCAAAGATTGTCTGGCTCGCCGTCTAGCAGATCTCCTCGCTGCCATAAACCGCCATTTTTATGAAACGATTTAAAGGTTCCGCGATTTGTTCCATCCGAATAAGAAATAACTTTTTTACGTTGTTTACTTTCATAATATTCTACCCAAACACCAGTATGTATGCCATCTAAATAAGTACCCTCCGAGGAAATTGATCCAGATTCAAAATAAGATCGCGAAAACCCGTTTTTCAGGCCATTCTCATAACGCCCGATATACATTAAGTTACCATTAAAGTGATATGTTTCCCAGTTTCCGACTTTAACTCCACTCTCATATATTTTAATGAATCGGATGGAACCATCCACAAAATAACCTTCCCATTTACCCGTCTTTTTAAGGTGATCCAGTTCACCTTTTTCTACTAAAAACTCTTGTTCATGGTAATATTTCCATTCACCGTTAGCAACACCATCAGAGTAATTTCCAATTCTTTCCAATGTTCCATCTTCTCGATAAAAAGTCCAAGTACCAACTAGGACACCAACATCATAATTTCCAACTGATTCGAGATTTCCATTTTCATAATAATGATTCCATTCCCCGACTGCATTGTAATGTTCCATTACACCTTCTGATCGTATTTTACCGCTTTCGTAATAATCAACATGATCTACAGTGTAATCCAAACCAGATCCATTGCATTCTCCGCATGTCTTTGAGAAGAAGAGGTTTCCATTCCCCTCGCATCTAGAGCACTTATTTCGAACCAACATGTCTCCATGACACTGGTTACACCTTTTTTCCCCTGTCTTTGAACAGCTGGCGCATTCGATATTCCAACCAACTATATGACTATTATACGCTGGGTTGCCATTAAGGTCGGTCCAGCCGTAGGTCAAGTTTTTTTTGTAATATGTCCCTCGACCATCGCAAAACTTACAGTCTATTATTCCATTTACACAGCGTCCACAGTGAGATTCATTATAGCCATGTCCAGAACATGAAGAACACTCTACGATATCTGTAATAATTTTTCCGTCGCCATAACATTCAGAACACTCTGTCTGGCACCAACTTGAAAATGAAAGAATTATAAGGGAAAGAATTAAAACAATCTTATGCTCAACGAAACGAATTTTTCTCATGATCAAATTTGAATATTCCGTGAAAATAACCCTTAACATTTGAATGTACTACTGATTTCTATAGATTATAACAGGGATTTTTCTCGGATTAATTTAACGCGATCGTGGTCTTTTTACTATGCTACTCGAATTTCTCCTTCAGGAAAAAGTGCTGTTTAATGAAGGGCATAGTATTGTCTCATACCGAAAATAAAGGATACCCGACACGTAGGCAAGAAAGCCTATAATCGTTAATATCAAAAAAACCTTGATTCCTTACCTTCTGACTTAAGAATCAGTTTGATTTTATGCAAAAACAGCATCCAAAGCCTCACACATCGCTTTTGCTGCGACGTCTAAATGTTCTTTTGTATGAGCTTGTGAAATAAATCCAACTTCATAACCACTTGGCCCAAGGTAAACTCCTCGATTCAAGAGCTCATTAAATAACAGACGGAATCCATCCATCTTTGGGTCAATTTGACTTGCTTTGCGAATGCGCTTCTTTCCATCAAATGACAACCAGAAGATTGAACCAACAGTTACTAGTTCGAAGTTGTATCCTTTTGATGAGGCATGTGTATTAATTTGATCAACAAAATACAGCGTGCGTTCACGTTGATCTTCGTAGAATCCTGGTTGGGCACATTCCGTTAATTGAGCAATTCCAGCTGCCATTGCTACTGGATTTCCAGAAAGAGTTCCAGCTTGATAAACAGGACCGTCCGGTGATACATGTGCCATGATTTCGGCACGAGCACCATAGGCTCCAACAGGCAAACCTCCACCAATAATTTTACCGTAGGTAATGATATCTGGAGTAATTCCCAACATCTCAGCAGCACCATTGAATCCAACACGGAATCCAGAAATTACTTCGTCAAAGAAAAGCAAAACACCGTTTTCTGTACAGAGATCTCTTAGCTCTTGAAGGAACGTTGATTCTTGAAGAAGCAAACCATTGTTTGCAGGAATTGGTTCAATGATAGCACAGGCTAATTCGTCACTGTATTTTTCGAAACACGCCTTCAAAGCATCCAAATCATTCAACGGAACAACCAATGTTTCATTTGCATATTCTTCAGGAACTCCAGCGCTTGATGAGGTGCCAAAAGTAGCCAAACCACTACCAGCTTTCACCAACATTGAATCTACGTGACCGTGATAACACCCTTCAAATTTCAACACTTTCTTTTTTCCAGTAAATCCACGAGCCAATCTCAATGCTGACATCACAGCTTCGGTTCCTGAGCTTACGAATCGAATTTTATCGATAAATGGATTACGAGATAAGATGAGTTCAGCCAATTCATTTTCCAAAACTGTTGGCGCACCAAAACTTGCTCCATTTTGAAGAGCCGCGACAATTCCTGAATATACCTTTGGGTGATTGTGTCCTAAAATAAGCGGACCCCAACTACAACAGAAATCAATGAATTTGTTTCCATCTTCATCCCAAATATGACAACCATCACCCTTCTTAATAAAAATGGGAGATCCATCCACAGATTTAAATGCACGAACAGGGGAATTTACGCCTCCTGGAAAATACGTTTTTGCAGTTTCAAACAATTTGTTAGAAGTGCTTCGTTTCAATGATGTTGTTGTCGATTCCATCTTATGTTGATTTGGGAGTACAAAAATACCATTTATTGAGCTGTCAAACGAATTAGCGTCGTGAACAATTGTTATCTTTGTACATCAACATTTATGATGACGGAAGAAGACAAAAAGATTAGAAAAAGTAATATTATCAAGCTTGTAATTGCTGGCTGCGTTGCAGTTGGGGCATTTTTTTTGACGAGCTATCTTTTGAAAATGTGGATAAACAAGTAGTCCGTGAATGAATTAGGAATTAATATTTTTGTGATATGAAAGTAATTTTAGCAACAGTTATTGGGCTCATCGTCGGGAATGGGGTTAATTTGGCAATTATCAATTTTGGTATGCCAACTCAGGTTGAAGCGGGTGTAGATCAATACGAAGCCATGCTTGAAATGATGAAGTCATTTACTACAATGGATTACATGATTCCTTTAGCAGCACATGTTTTCGGGATTTTAGTAGGATTGATTATCGCGAGACTCATTTGTAAAACATCAAATGTTCCGATTTATATTATTGGTGGACTTCACATGTTTGCAACAGTGATCAATATCTTCATTATTCCAGCTCCAAGTTGGTTCATTGTGGTTGATTTGATTCTTCCAATTCTTATCATTCTCTATTTCCTTAGGACTAAAAGAAACAAATAAATGTTTACAGGTATTATTGAACAATTAGGCGCCGTAACCAACATTCGACGAGAAGGCGAAAACGTGCATTTTACAGTGAAAGCTGAAATGACATCGGAACTAAAGATTGATCAAAGCGTGGCGCATAATGGCTGCTGCTTAACGGTCGTTGAGATCGATAAAGATGAATACGTTGTAACCGCGATTCTAGAAACCTTGAAGAAAACAAACTTGGGCTCTTGGGGAGTTGGAACAAAGGTTAATCTTGAACGTTGTATGAAGATGAATGGTCGTTTGGACGGTCATATTGTGCAAGGTCATGTTGACGCAACTGGAGAATGCATTGGAATAGAAAACCAAGATGGCAGTTGGAAATACACGTTTCGATACGATTCAGATCAAGTTACTGTAGAGAAGGGATCTATCACAGTGAATGGAACGAGTCTTACTGTTGTTGATTCAAAGGACTACGAATTTTCCGTTTGTATCATTCCATACACGCAAGAGTTCACGAACTTTCATACACTCGAAATTGGAAGTACAATCAACCTAGAGTTTGACATTATTGGGAAGTACGTAGCGAAGTTGTTTAATAAGTAGATTGCCCGAGACGCTACGCTGTTAGATTATCCGATCGCTTTGCTTTTCGATAAGCGAGATTTTTTTTGCTATAAAACTGCGTGTTTAGACCATATGAGTTTTTCATGTCGATTGTTCTTCTTACAAACACTCATCTAAAACCTACTGCCAAAGTCAATCTAAAAGCACAGCGATCTAAAGGCGAAGCCGTATCTAAAAATCAGCGAGCGTAGCGAATCCTCTGTAACCAACTTCATCCGTCTCGTTATTTTTTAGAAAGCCTCTCTAAAATTTAAACCTGCCTCATGAAAATTACTCTCTTGATCTCCATTCTTTTTGTTGCCGCCTCATCGCTTTATGCACAAGATAAATACACCTTAAAAATCAAAACAACACAAGGGCACCCAATGCCTAATGTTGAGGTAAAGGCTGTGAATGAAGACGACGTTGTTATAGGAAAAACGGACAATTCAGGAAGAGTAACACTCATTTTGTCTCAAAACGGAACATACTCCTTGAGCTACCTTGAAATGAAAAACTTTGGGACTTACGAAGTAAAAGAAGGGTTTACAGGAACATTTAGTAAAACAGTTACATACGATCCAAAGGGAATTTTCGCTGAAAAACCAGTTGCAGATCGCTCAAAAATATCCTTTAAGGAAGTGTCGCCAACTCACCTCAAAGGTACTCCCAACGTCGTGCAGGTAATTGTGCACATCAAAAATAACAGTCGTGCATATTTACCGCATGTCGATTTTACCATCGTCGATTGCGAAAATGGACTCAAGTATGTCGGGGAATCCAATGCCGCGGGGAAGGGGACATTCTATCTACCAGTCAATGGAAATTATGAAATTGACTTGGGTGGAGTTCCTGCGCTCCGATCATTTAAAACAGGCGATAATCCAGGTGGAACCGCTCAAATGGTAGTTTTCTACGAAAAAACAAAGGTGAAAGAAGTCGCTAAAGGTGACACACTGATCCAAAATAACATTACACAAACAAATGGAACAACCACACATCTTTTGTTCACGCTTAAATTACTCGACTTCAGTGGAAACAAACTAGAAGGAGAGCCAGTTTACATGGTTGCTGAAGATAAAAGCCGCGTGTACGAAGGGGAGACGGATGCTGCAGGTGTTTGCACATTTATGCTTCAAAAAGGAACGAATTACATCATGAATTTGAAATATGAAGAAGGAGTTCATTATGTCGATGTAACCAACAAACGCGGCTTCGGAAGAGAGAGCACAACTCGTCGTTATCGAGGATCGGAAGCGATTGTTCAGATGCTCGCAAACCGTAGGTTGAATGAAAAAGGATTTGTGATCAATCACGAGCGAACCCCAATCAGAAAACTGGGTCGTCCTGAAGGGTACATCAATAAGACTGCAACGGGTTTTGAATTGGACTTTGAAAGTTCAGGGCCTGTAGGAACGCCAACAGTAGTTGGAAACAGGTTGTACACCCAACAAGGGTATTATTCTCCAAACTATTATTGTTTATCAGCAGCGACTGGGCAGTTTGTTTGGGGAGTTGAATTGGGTGAGGCAGGAATTTCACCCGTTGTTCACCAAAGTGGAGTGCTACTATTAAACACAGAATCATGCACACTTTATGCAATTGACGCTACTTCAGGAAAACTACTCTGGAGTAAGTGGTTAGCAGGATACTTGTACACGACGCCTTCTGCGGATGGGTACAGTGTATTCGTAGTTTATGAAAATGGGGGGAGTAATCCAAATAATCCAAATGAAAATCGAGTATTGGCATCATTCAATATTAGAACAGGTGCAGTTAATTGGATGAACTGGGTCGACAATGAAGCAATTGCTTGTCCTGTTGTCGCGGGAGATGAAGTACATGTATCCTCATTAAGTGGACAATACTATGTTTACGACCGAAAAACAGGAAAAAGAAGAGAGGCTTCAGCTTCGATTAATGCTGTTTCGTCGCCAACAGTAACCGCTGAAGAGATTTTCATTACAGCAACGGTCAATGGAGTAGAAAAGTTAATTGTTTTGGATCGGAAATCCCTAAAGAAGAAAAGAACTTACGGGACCAAGTTGACTCCAGCATTGCTTACGGAGCAATCGGGTTTACAGGAAAAAATGAACTTTAATGGAGCGCATCCTATCGTATATAAAAACGAGATCGTCATTTTGTTGGAAGCTGAACGCGTGAGTGCTTTCGATGCAAAATCGGAGAAATTGATGTGGCAGAAGAATCTAGCAACCACGAACAATCAAGTTCCAATCATCGCCAATGGAAAAGTGCTTGTTGCTGGTGAAAACGGGAAATTAATAGGCTACGATTTACACACGGGACATGAATCTACACTGTTGGACACCAAGGGAATTGTAGACGGTCAACCAATTGTAAGAAATGGGTTAATCTATGTTGCAGCAGGAGGAATCCTCAAGGTTATTCGCTCAATGAAAAAATTCGAATGGACACAATGGAACAAAGATCCGAGTCATAATTTGGTTTGGGAGTAAGCGATGGTCCGATTATCTGAGACGCGTCGCTAAGATTGTACGAGCAGAGAATGACTTCGAAAAATTGAGTTTAGAATTATAGAGTGCAATCCCTGTCAGTTCGTAAGTGAAAACTATCAATCACCCATCGGATTAGTAGATGTTATAGGAAACTGCCCAGGCGGAGCGTGATAGCTTTTGGAGAAGAAGTGAGTGTTGAACTTGCAGATGCGTGTAATATTTTACCAGCATTCAGCTTAGAGAAACCGCATTTCGCTATAAAACTAAAGCGTATAGACTGATGAGGCGTCCAACGATTAAATACCGTTGAATTTAGAATATTTAAGTAGAATCGATGTAATTCGTAAGCGAAAAACAAATCGGAAACGTTCTTATTGTTTCGCCCAAGACTTCTTAATACGTTTTCCAACTTTTTTTCGGAAGCGTTTGATCACTGTTTCACGACTCCCAATATTTCCGCACTTCACAATCTCTGAGTGAACGCATTTGTTATCTCTGAAAAACTTGAATTGAAAACTAATAGAAACAGCATCCGAGCGATAGAGCTCAAAGAAACTAGCTTGATTAAGGGCTACCTCAAAATCATCTGCGTTATTTGAAACTGTGTATTTTCGATCGAAACCACGGATGCTGACAATACAATAGGTGTCAACTCCTTTTGAAGCAACGATTTTTTGAATTGAATCTGAAGCCAAGGTTCGTGCATCGCTCCCAAGTTTAAGTACATTCAATGAAGGAACTGCTTTCACATGATTATACGTAAACATTTCAGTGAGTGTAATTTCAATGGAGTAACGATCTTCAGGCGTATCCATTTGCGCAATAACTAAGGTGTTATCAAGAGTAATGGATGTTTTTTCCTTCTTTGATTTCTTCTTCTTTTTGGCTTTTTTCGCCTTCTTTGGTTTCTCTGTTTTTGTTTCTTCAGTTGAAGTCACAGGAGCTTCTTGACCAATTGCCAATCCTGACAAAGCGATAAGGGCAGTAAAAATGAGTGCTTTCATAATTAAAATATTTCTTTGGCTATTGCCTTAACCGAACTCGAGTTCGACATCGTGTAGTAATGGATGCATGGAACTCCAGCAGCCTTTAATTCTTTGGACTGGTGAATTCCCCATTCGCGACCAACAATTTCCACTTCCTTGTTGTTTTTACATTTCAACAATTCCTTCGACAATGCTTCAGGGTAATCGATATGGAAAAATTTGGGTAAGAATGAAATATGATTCATCGACTTGATCGGCTTCAAACCTGGAATAATTGGAACGGTAATCCCAATCTTACGGCAAGCCTTTACAAATGCAAAGTATTTTTCGTTATCAAAGAACATTTGAGTAACCACGTATTCTGCACCAGCATCCACTTTTGCCTTCAAATAATGAAGATCTGTATGTAAATTCATTGCTTCGAAGTGCTTTTCAGGATAACCCGCAGTACCAATGCAAAAATTAGTTGGCTCAAGGGTGATATCATCCATCAAATAGCTTCCACCATTCATTTCACCAATCTGCTTAATCAAGTCTTCAGCAAATTGATGGCCATCTTTATGTGGACGGAAATTTGATTCTGTTTTGATAGAATCTCCACGAAGCGCAAGGACATTATCAATACCTAAAAACTGAAGGTCGATCAGTGCATTTTCTGTTTCTTCTCTACTAAATCCACCACAGATCAAGTGAGGAACAGCATCGACATCATATTTGTTCATGATGGCTGCACAAATCCCAACGGTACCAGGTCGCTTTCGAATGGAAATTTTCTCGAGTAAACCATTCTCGCGTTCCTTGTAAACGTACTCTTCTCGATGGTAGGTTACATTTACAAATTTTGGATTGAACTCCATCAAAGGATCAATCCCGTCGTAAATCGATTGAATACTTTTTCCTTTCAGTGGAGGAAGAATTTCGAATGAAAATAAGGTCTCTTTCGAAGCCTTAATGTGATCGGTAACTTTCATACAGCATTTTTCTTGACGCCAAAGATACATTTTTGCTTGAGGATATGCTCAAAGGATACAGATGAAACGTTAGGATTTCTTAAAATGGAGAAAATTTTGCTAGGGAGCTGATTTGAAATAATGTAACTTTAGGAAAGTGAATGCAGAATCAATGAGAATCAAATCCATCACAACTATTTTCTTGCTCTCCGGGTTCCTCTTCTCCTGCAAAAAAGATGCACTTGTTGGGGAGTACGAAATCTTTCAAGGAAATTGGGAATGGACCTTTTCCAAGGAAACGATTTTTGATCCATTAGTCCAAATAACAACACATTCAACTGTCTATTCTAGCGAACTGCCTGACACATACGGATTGGAATTCTTGAAAAAGGGCAAAGTAAGGTTTTTAAAAAATGGCGAAAACACAGAGAAATATCGAACAGTAATTGATACATATTCTGAAGGGAGTTCTAGTGGACTTGTTGGAGGAAGTTTCTTTATTATTTTACTTGATAATAAACCCGAAAGTTCAATGGTTGGGTATATAAGTCAGGATACTCTTCAGCTAATAAGCAATTATTTCCCCATTGAAAACTACAGTCAAGGAGAAATTCACCATTCTTTTGAGAACTTTTTTGTCAGACAATGAAGTATCTCATCACAAAAACATCCCCGCATACTTCAAATCAGATTGCGTAGTTATTTTAATGTTTGAATCATTCCCGCTAATCGTTTCAATTGTTTGTCCAGATTCCTCGACTAAACTAGCGTCATCAGTGATTCCTTGATGGTAAGGTTGTTGGTAGGCTTTTAAGAGGATTTCTCTTTGAAAACATTGAGGAGTTTGAACAATCAAAAACTGTGATCGATCAACTATTTCTGTTCCCCCAATAACTTCTCTTCGCATGGATTCAGCGATCGGAATAACGGGAATTGCGGCGCCACTTTTTTTGGCTTCTTCAAAACATTGTTGGATGGTCTCTTTTTCTACCAATGGACGCACTCCGTCGTGAACTGCGATGACTTCACCTGTACATTTCTCTAAGGCATTTTTAATAGAGTTGTAGCGCTCTTTTCCCCCTGAAATAATTCGATGTGGGATTTTGAAGTCGTGCTCAATGAGCAATTCTTCCCAATAGTTTCGCCAATCTTCCGGAAGCGTAAGTAAAATTTCAATTTTAGGATCGAAATCATAGAACACTTTAATAGTGTACATCAAAATAGGCTTTTCATTAATTAATATGAATTGCTTTGGAAGCGAAGATTGCATTCTTCGTCCAATTCCACCTGCTGTAATGATAACTGATTTGTTGCTCACGGTTTGAGTTTTCTTCGCATTAAGATACAAAAAAAGGCCATTCAACCCAATACGGAGAATGACCTTAAATATTATTTTAATAAACTCTTCTAACTATTCTGACGTGCCGCTTCTTCTTCCTTGCTAAATCGGTGTTGTTTCTTTAACCAAATAAACAATCCGACAAATCCAAGAACGATACATGAATAATTAAAGACGTTTCCAATGTTGTCATATACAGCAGCTATTGCCGTTTGTGAAATTTCTCCAAATCCCCAAAAAAAGTCAGATGAACTCATATCCTCTCGTGTTTAAGTCACAAAGAAAATGAAAAATTCTGATTCTTCAACTCTTTGCTTGGATTAATTAGATCATTCGACCTTTATATCGTTGGATTAATTCAACAAGTGGATGAAATTCACTGCGCAGCATCTAAATCATCCATCCCAGCCTGAACCAATAAAGTTAACTCGACAAACTGATCCACCGACAAGACCTCTGGTCGCAATGCCAGAAACTCGTGCTCAATGTTTTTATCTTTGATCAACTGCTTGATGGAATTTCTAATTGTTTTTCTTCGCTGATTGAACGCCATTTTTACCACTCGAATAAAAAGGGTTTCATCGCACGGAAGTTTATCTCGATCGTTTCTTGTTAATCGGATCACTCCTGATTTCACCTTCGGTGGAGGATTGAAAACGTGTTCATCAACGGTGAAACAGTATTCGATGTCGTAAAATGCTTGGAGAAGTACAGAGATGATTCCGTATTGTTTTGTCCCTGGTTTTTCAGCAATTCGCAATGCAACTTCTCTCTGAAACATTCCCATAACTTCAGGAATTTGATTTCTGTACTCGAGGCATTTGAATAATATCTGAGACGAAATATTGTAGGGGAAATTTCCAACGACTCCAAAAGGTTCGTCACCCATATACTCCTTTAAATCGGCACGAAGAAAATCGGCATTGTGGATTTTTCCTTTGAGAGCGGGATAATGTCCTCCGAGGTAAAAAATACTTTCGGTATCAATTTCCATCACGGTCAAATCGAGTCCGTCATCTAACAAATATGAAGTAATGGCTCCCATTCCAGGACCAATTTCTAATACACGATTACAACCTTGATGTTGTCCGTATGTTTGCGCAATCTTTTTACAAATATTCTTATCTGTAAGAAAATGCTGTCCGAGGTGCTTTTTTGCTTTTACGCTCATTTCTTAAACTCTTCAAGGATGGTAAGCTTCGTTCGAAAGGCTGCAAATTTTCCTTCGTAGCGATCCGAATGATCTTTTTGCAAGCCAACAGCGTGCGTTGCTTGATAGTGATCGTAGATTTCTTCTGATTCTGTCACATAACTTATAGCGTAAGTCACTTCACCTTCTTCGCCATGAACGCGAGAAATTCGGCTTTCTAAAAAACATCCAGTATTCATTACATCGGGAATATGCGTTGAGCGCATCCAATCGAGCCAATCTTCCTGGATTTTAGGATCGAGACTCACTGTTACATTGTACAAAATCATGTGACAAAGTTAAGAAAGTTTAATCTGATTTACACATTAGGATCTCTAGATGGGATAGATTTTCTAGTGTTTAATGCAAGTTTCTCTAATATGATTCCAGTACGCCGTGCACATCAACGAGGTGAACGTAACCACTTTTCGCACCCATCACCATGAATTTATTTTTCCTTTCGCGTGGATGTAAGAATTGATACGATGTGTTGATTGTTTCTTCAAAATTCAAGTCGGTATCGCAAAAATGGTGTGTGAATGCTTCGGACGGTTGCTTTTCGTTCTTTGCCGCTGGGGGAGAAACAAATTTTTGATAGGAGTTTCCTGCGACGATCATTAGTGTATTGAATTTATTGATCTTGAATTCAATGGTTTCATTTGGCTTGATCAGCGAAGCATACACATCTCCTCCCTTACCGGTTTCTGCAACATATAGTATGATTGAATAATCGGATTCGTTTCGAACAACCGTTGAGTGAATACCTGTCAAGTTGTCGAGCGATTTCACAGAATTTGAGGTCTTGAAAACAGTGTTTTTTGAACCCGAACAGTCGGGTGTCGGGTAGTTTTCTTTCAATTCAACATCAGTCATAAGGTCGTCATAGATTGATTCCATTTGACTATTCTTGAATGGTTTTCTGAGGACTAGATCAATGTCCACTCCTGTTGGAATGGTCGAAATCATCGGATCGATCAGGTCTTCTTTATCGAAGGGGTTGTCCATTTCGCGCAGCAGCGAGTCCATTCGAATTCGCTCCTCTTTGGTAAATTCTTTGAAAGAAGTGTTGTTTGAAAATTCGGTTTCTTTAACGGTACTAAATGGTTGATAAACGATTAGGTAAATTACAGAACCTACTAAAAGTGAAATAAAAAGGATGGTAAAAATTGCTTTCCATCGAATCGGAGTGCGACCTTTCTTGTGGTTTTTTACGGTTAAATTTCCTTGACGAAGATCTTTCCTAAGATCCGTTAATTTGTACATGTGTTCATCGTTGAGCTCAACATGAGACATGCGTTCAAGCACCCAATTGGCAAAACGAACAGTACAGGCTTTTGAATGAATCGTATTTAGAATGTTGTCAACGTACCCAAGTTTTGAAGCATACGAAGCGCGGGATAAATAATTTACGATTGCAATTAGTTCATCCGAGCAAAGTGGCTGTACAAGGTTTACTAATTCCTGTTCATCCTTCGTCGTTTCAGAAATAGTCTTCAGTTCMTTTAATTGATCTTGATAGGGCTGAAAAAGTTTATCTTCTACAAGCGCCCGATGATCTTCATCCAACAACTGTACAAAGGAAAATGCAACTTTTCGTTCTTCATCAGAATTGATTTTGGTGCTCAATAATTTATCTGACAAAACGCTCGACACGAATTTTTTGTAGCTGCCTGATAAAGTGTGACTCAAATGCTTGGATGAATCAACGAAGAGTGAAAGCTTTTCACTAAGTAAGGCATTTTTAAGCGCTACGTGTTGTTCAATCCACCCGTAAAAAACAATGCTCGATGGATCGAGAAGAGTTTCTTGAAATGCCATGAATTTGTCCGTGCTGAATCCAGCTTCTTCAGCTATTCGGTTCCCATTAATGACGAGCTTATCGCGAAAGGAATTCATCCCTACATCAGTAAGTAATTCTGATTGATTGGAATACAATTCTTTGAAAATCGACAAGGGAATGAATTTCCGCATATTCGTTTGTTTGTTGCTAAAATTATGGTTTTTGCTTAATTATTGATAATTTGCATGTTACAATCATCCAATAATACTGCATCATATGAAATTCAATCTCTTTTTCGCGTCCTTTCTTTTGTCCTTATCTGGCTTTGCTCAGACTTGGAGCGGTGACGTAGCCGAAATCGTTTACAACAAATGTTCGCAGTGTCACCACACGGGTGGAGTTGGGCCTTTTCCGCTAACAACGTATGCAGAAACGAGTCCAATGGCAGCAGTAATGTATGATGCAATTGCATTAGACGAGATGCCACCATGGCCTCCAAACAATGATTATCAGCAATATTCACATGATCGCGCATTATCGGATGCAGACAAAACAACTTTTTTGGATTGGATTTTGGCAGGGACGCCAGAAGGAAATCCGGCAAATACACCGCCACCACCAGTTTTTAGTGGAGGAACTTTGTTAGGACAAGGTGATTTGGAAGTTCAGATTCCAACTTACATGAGTAAGGCTTTGTCAAATGGTGATGATTACGTTTGTTTTGCAATGCCTTCAGGATTAACGCAGGATCGTGTAATTAAAGCGGTTGAAATTATCCCAGGGAATAGAGAAATCGTTCACCACGCATTGATTTATATAGATCCAAGTGGGAATTCAGTAACCGACACCGTAGGTGGTGATTGTGGAGCACCGAATTCGGTAGATGCGAAATTAGTAATGGGATATACTCCTGGAAGTACGCCTTTAACATTGCCAACATCAAACCCGTTGAAATTAGGAATGACAATGCAGGCGAATTCACAAGTTTATTTTGCCATGCATTATCCAGAAGGAAGTTATGGCGAATATGACAGTACACGAGTGATTTTCCACTTTTATCCACTAGGAGAAACGGGTATTCGTGAAGTGATTACCGAACCTGTGCTTCAGAAGTGGGACATGGTAATCCCCCCAGATCAAGTTACTTCATTTACAACGCAATATCCATCAGGGTCAGCAGGGTTACCAATTGACATCTCAATTTTGAGCGTTTTCCCGCACATGCATTTATTGGGTCAGAACATTAGAGCGTATGCAATTCAACCAAATTTAGATACACTGAAGTTAATTGATCTTCCACATTGGGATTTCCATTGGCAAGATTTCTACTTCTTCAAGAACATCCAAAAAGCGGAACAAGGTTCAACGTTGAAGGCCGAATGTAGTTATGATAATACATCATCGAACATTCATAATCCGAGTAGCCCACCTGTTACCGTTTATGCTGGTTTGAATACTTCGGATGAAATGTTTTTGGTCTATGCGCACTATATGTTATATCAAGCGGGTGATGAAACCTATAACTTGGATAGTTTAATGAACCTAAGTACGGCTTCGATTTTAGAGGAAACTCAGAGTGAATCTATTTTCAGTGTATATCCAAACCCGTTTTCTACGGGCGTAAAGATTTACAGTCCGAAGATGAAACCAGGAGATGTGTTGTCGATTTACATTTATGATCTTCAGGGTAAACTCGTTCGAAAATTGGCTGAAAACTCAATAATTGATTCAAATGAATTATTGTTGGAATGGAACGGTCGAAGTGATTCAGGTGAAGATGTTGATGGTGGACTATATTATATGTCGATCAACAGAAACGGTGAATTGTCGAATCACCGAATGGTGAAGCAGTAGGAAAGGTAGATCACTCGATTTCAAGGATTCGAATCTAAGCTGGGTGATTGATGAAATATTCAAGCAGTTGGCTCATTTCTTCTTTTGTGATTCCGTTAAAGTTGTGTTCAAAATTAACGATTGACCAATTCATGATTCGTCGTGTATAGGGTTCATTAACATTAATGAGGGAATCTTGGTTCGTTACAAATTCATGGAACCATCTTGGATAGGGTATTCTATCTGAAACTCCAATCAATGCTGGTCCTGTTGTGTCTTTCGTTAGACTGTGACATGTTGCGCATTTAGCTTGGAAAACTAAGGGTACCTTTTTGATGTTTTCTATCGATCCGTCAACAACTCCACAACGTTGTTCACCTGAAGAACATCGATTATTCCAAAAGCCTCCGAAAATAGTTAGCGTCAAGAATAAAACAGTTAGCGTTTTATATTTCATACAATTGGTACACTGTCAAACCAAAATTCGAATCGTCCATTATCGGACAATCGGACAATCGGACAATCGGACAATCGGACAATCGGACAATCGGACAATCTACTTCAAAGCCTTCATTGCCGCCTGAACTTCCTTATCCGACTTATTAACCACACGGTAATATCCTTCTTCCACCCACAATTGCTGTGCAATAGAACTTTTGACAAATCGGATGATCACTTTTTTACTGTATTCTAAAGACGCTGGTCGTTGTTTGATTTTGTATTCACTCTCAGCAAATGCTGCAAACTGGTTCAATATTGTTCCATTGACCGTGAACGATCGGTTAAAGTCAAGTGAAGACTTCCATTTGTTTCGTTTGTTCTGAACGTAGTCAAATGCAAATGTTGTGAATGCATTCGAGAAGCGTAATTCTGAGACATAATAAGAGAATCCACTAGAATCGACAGGGACAAAGATGTCCGGCATGATTCCTCCACCGCCATAAACGACTTTTCCTTTTGGGGTTGTGAATTTCAGTGAATCTACAAAGTAGGAAGAATCTACTTCATACAATTCGCCATTCGTATAACGATCTCTATACTCACCATAATATTCATCCATATCACCTGAGTAGGCTTTCTGAATACATCTTCCAGTTGGCGTATAGTAACGTGCGATCGTTAAACGAAGATTACTTCCATCTGCGAGTTTGACATCTTCTTGTACCAATCCTTTTCCAAATGAACGACGACCAACAATTGTCCCGCGGTCGTTATCTTGAATTGCACCAGCGAGAATTTCAGAGGCTGAAGCCGAACCTTCATTGATCAGCACGACCAACTTGGTGTTTTTTAAAGCTCCTCGGTCGGTACTTCTGTAAACATATTTTTTAAAATGTTCTCCTCGTGTTTCTACAATTTTTAGTCCAGCAGGAAGAAATTCATCCACAATATTGGTTGCAGCAGTGAGTACGCCACCACCGTTGTTTCGAACGTCGAGAATAAGCTTTGTCATTCCACTCAATAACAAACGATTCGAAGCACTTCGGAATTCCTCAGCCGTTGTTTGTGAAAAACTTTGAATGTGAATAAACCCAGTTGTTTTATCGATCATATAGGCTGCATCCACAGATGAAATTGGAATTGACCCGCGAATAACTTTTTTGGAAAGTACTTTTCCGTTACGCATGATTTTCAATCGAACGGGTGTGTTTTCCTTGCCCTTCAGAAGGGACATTATTTTAGCATTTTTCACCTTTTTTGACGCTACACTCTGTCCGTCAATTTCAATGATCTTATCTCCAGCTTTCAATCCTGCACGCTGCGAAGGGGAATTAGGTAAAACATTGGTTATGCAAAGTGTATCTCGAATCACAAAGAAACGAACTCCAACACCACCAAACTTCCCTTCTATTTGTTCATTGATAGCTTTTAAATCCCTAGCCGGAATGTAATTACTGTGCGGATCGAGATTGTGGAGCATCTCGCCAATTGTCTTTTCGAATAGATCCTCGGCATCTACAGAATCCACATAACGTCGGTCCAATACTTGGATAATATCTTGAATTTTCTGATAATTTGTCTCGCCTTGAGCGTATTGCGTTTTTTGTCCTGAAGACAGGGACATTCCGAGCAATATTCCTCCCGCAGCGAAAAGCGCCATCACGATAGGGATTAAATAGGTATAACTTCGTTTATTCTCCATCAAATGGCTTTTCAATTTGAACAATTTCTACTCCGGCATCTTTTAAAAAGGCAATCCCACTTTCGTCTTTGTACCCCTTCATGAACACGACGCGCTCAATTCCTGCTTGCAAAACCAACTTGCTACAATCTTTACAAGGAGACAATGTTAAATAGAGCGTAGCTCCTTGACAATTATGTGAGGACTTTGCAACTTTCAAAATAGCGTTGGCTTCAGCATGAAGCACATACCAATGAGTCTCTCCAGCATCATTTTCACAACAATTATCAAAGCCACTAGGTGTCCCATTGTAGCCATCGGAGATAATCATTCCTTTTTTCACGATGATTGCCCCGACAGATCTTCGTTGACAATGCGACAATTCTGACCACGTCTGTGCCATGCGCAAATATGCCTTGTCATATCGGAGTTGTTTTGCTTGTTCCTTCATAATTTTCTGATCCGATAAAGTTAACATTAATAGCTGTCAGCATTGTTGTGATTTCACTTAATTTAACGTTCTAAATAGCGAATTACTAACGCTCAAACCGATAACCAACCCCACGAATGGAGATAAAATGTGTTGGGTGCTTAGGATCTTCTTCAAAGATTTTGCGGAAGTTCAGAATGAAGTTGTCGATCGTGCGTGTAGTTGGAAACTGATCTTTCCCCCAAACGCGATCCAGAATTTCAGAACGTGAAACAACTTCTCCTTCGCGTTCCAAGAACAATTGAATGAGTGCCACCTCTTTTTTTGTGAGTGATTGATTTTCTGTCCCGTTGGAGACGGAATAGGTTTTAAAATTAATTTCCCAATCCCCGATTCTTGTAGTTTCCTCCGTTTGCTGGTGAGTGAGAACCGCTACACGAAGTAGAAGTTCCTCAAGATCAAATGGTTTTGGAAGGTAATCGTTTGCTCCGGCCTTGAGTCCTTGAATTCGATCGCTCGTTGTTCCTTTTGCTGAAAGAAATAAGATAGGAGCTGTCGTTTCAGCGCGAATTTGTTTACACAAATCAATGCCGTTCACATGTGGAAGCATAACGTCAAGAATGAATAAATCATAATCTAAGTTAGAGGAAAAGTGATTCTGAGCTGCTCCTCCATCGTCAAATGAATGTACTTCAAATCCTTCTAATTCCAAATTCAATTGGATCATCTCTGCTAAACTTGTTTCATCCTCTACTAAACAAATGCGTTTCATTCTTTGGTCACTTTACACGATAAAAGTACGATTTACTTGCTTTCATACCTGAATCATCGGTTTCATTCTGTTGATGACTTTCTCTCTTCGTGGAAAACTATATCGTTTTTTGAAAAGGCTACAGGAAATTTCAAGTACCTTTGCGCTTTCTTTTTTACCTCAATAATCGTCAATAATTATGACTCAACGAAAAGCCATTAAATCAGCACTTATTTCTGTTTTTGATAAGGGCGGATTGGAACCAATCGTCAAAGAACTTCATTCAAATGGAGTGACTATTTATTCAACTGGTGGAACCCAAGCGTTCATCGAGGGATTTGATATTCCTGTTGTGCGTGTTGAAGACTTAACTTCGTATCCGTCAATACTTGGTGGTCGTGTGAAAACATTGCACCCGAAAGTATTCGGAGGTATTTTGACTCGAAGAGATCACGAAGGAGATCAACAGCAAATTGCTGAATTTGATATCCCAGAGATTGATGTAGTAATTGTTGATTTGTACCCATTCGAGGACACAGTAGCTTCTGGAGCGTCACATGCTGATATTATTGAAAAAATTGACATCGGCGGAATTTCATTGATTCGTGCTGCTGCAAAAAATTATAAGGACGTAGTAATTATTCCTTCACAAGGGCAGTATGCTCCGTTTTTGGAAATTATCCAAGCGAACAAGTGTGAAACTAGCCTAGGTGAACGAAAAGACTTTGCGCGAGATGCATTTAATGTTTCTTCTCACTACGATACGCACATTTTTAACTATTTCAATCAAGAAGGAGAAAGTGAAATCTTCAAAAAAAGTGTTTCACCTGCGAAAGTACTTCGCTACGGAGAAAACCCTCATCAAAAAGGAATTTTCCACGGAGATATGGACGCTTTGTTCGATAAACTGCACGGAAAGGAACTTTCATACAACAACTTATTAGATGTTGATGCTGCAGTTAACTTGATGAATGAATTCAAAAATGAAGGTCCAACTTTTGCTATATTAAAACACAACAATGCGTGTGGTTTGGCAACTCGATCCACAATTTCTCAAGCATATGCAGATGCATTGGCTGGAGATCCTGTGAGTTCATTTGGTGGAATTCTAATTGCCAATAGAGAAATTGATTTGGCTTGCGCAACTCAAATAAACGATTTGTTTTGTGAGGTTGTGATTGCTCCAAGTTATGCAGATGATGCCTTGGAAATGTTGAAGAATAAAAAGAACAGAATTATACTTATTCAAAAAGAGGTTGAATTTCCAAAACGTCAATACAGAACATTATTGAATGGCGTGCTCGAACAAGATAAAGATTTGAGAACAGAAGTTGCCGCAGATTTGGAATCACGTACGTTGACATCACCTACGGAAGAGCAAATTACAGATTTGTTATTTGCGAATAAATTGGTGAAGCACACAAAATCAAATACAATCGTTTTAGCGAAAGGAAAACAATTGTTGGCGAGTGGAACGGGACAAACATCACGAGTGGATGCATTGCGACAAGCGATCCATAAAGCACAATCGTTTGACTTTGATTTAGAAGGAGCGGTAATGGCATCAGATGCCTTTTTCCCATTCCCTGATTGTGTTGAAATTGCAGACAAGGTGGGAATCAAATCTGTCATTCAACCAGGAGGCTCAATAAAAGACCAATTATCGATCGATTATTGCAATAAACACGAAGTTTCGATGGTTTTTTCAGGAAATAGACATTTTAAGCACTAAAACAGAACCTTTTTTCAATATTTCAGTATATCTTCGAAGAGGATTATAAAAAATTACCAGAGAACAACTAGCTGAGAGAACAAAAAAATGGGATTATTTAGTTTTTTAACGCAAGAAATTGCGATCGACTTGGGTACAGCGAACACACTAATTATCATGAATGATAAAGTAGTGGTTGATGAGCCGTCAATAGTTGCCAGAGATATTCAAACAGGAAAGATTGTTGCCATCGGAAAGAAGGCACAACAGATGCACGGTAAAACACACAAGTTGATTGAAACGGTTCGTCCGCTTCGAGATGGTGTAATTGCCGATTTCCAATCTGCCGAACAAATGATTCGTGGGATGATCAAAATGATTAATCCAGGAAAAAGATTGTTCACCCCTTCGCTTCGTATGGTCATTTGTATCCCTTCTGGAATTACAGAAGTGGAGAAACGTGCCGTTCGTGATTCTGCTGAACATGCAGGAGCAAAAGAGGTTTATTTGATTCACGAACCAATGGCTGCGGCAATTGGTATCGGAATTGACGTTGAAGAACCAATGGGAAATATGATCATTGATATCGGTGGAGGAACTTCTGAAATTGCTGTCATCGCTTTGGGCGGAATTGTTTGTGATAAGTCGATTCGTGTTGCTGGTGATGATTTCACAAAGGACATTGAAGAATACATGCGTCGTCAGCACAACATTTTAGTTGGTGAGCGAACAGCAGAAGAAATAAAAATAAATGTTGGTGCGGCACTTCCTGAATTGGAAAATGCACCAGAAGATTACGCGGTTCAAGGTCGAGATTTAATGACGGGAATTCCGAAGGAGATTGTTATCTCTTACACGGAAGTTGCTCACTGTCTCGATAAAACAATTTCGAAAATTGAAGAGGCAATTTTAAGTGCATTGGAAATGACGCCTCCTGAACTTTCTGCTGACATCTACAAAACAGGAATTTATCTTGCCGGTGGAGGATCGATGCTTCGCGGATTGGACACGCGAATTTCAAACAAAACGAAGCTTCCAGTTCACATTGCAGAGGATCCGCTTCGCGCTGTAGCACGTGGAACAGCTATCTGTTTAAAAAATATTGATACTTTCCAATTCTTAATTAGAGATTAGAAAAATCATACTATTTTGTAAAGGGACATTCCGATAAGTATCGGAAATGTCCCTTTTTTCGTTTCCGACTCTATGATTACGCATAGTCACGGGTTTTTCTCTTAAATTTGTATATGCGTAATTTTCTGGCCTTCATTCGTCGGTTCCGTGTTCTTCTTTTTTTCGCTCTTCTTCAAGGATTTGCGCTAACTGTGTATTTCACGTTTAGCTCATTCCCGAGGACTCAATATTTAACGACAGCATCATCAGTTTCAGGTGCGGTTATGGACATGAGAAATGATGTCACGAAGCATTTTGCCTTGAGTGGGAGTAACAAGAAACTGCAAGCCGAAAATAGATGGCTGAGAGAGCAGTTATTAGCAAATAGAATGGCATTGAAAGCACCCGTTGGAATGGATTCAGTCGTTCTTGAAAAAGAAGATTTTATTCAGCGATTCGAGTACATTCCAGGAGGAATTATCAGTTCGTCATTCAGTCGAAGGAATAACTATTTCACCCTCAATATTGGAAGTAAGCAGGGAGTAAAGCATGGAATGGGTGTGATTTCAGATAAGGGAGTAGTTGGAGTAATTCACAATGTAAGCGAATACTTCTCTGTTGTAAAGTCCTGTCTTACCGAAAACATCAACGTTGACATTATGATCAATGACTCTGGGGAATCAGGATTTTTGAAATGGAATGGAACTGATCCACGAAGAGGAAACATGATTGGCGTATCAAATGATCGATCGATTAAAAAATGGGCGAAAATTGTTACCGGCGGAAAATCGGGGATCTTCCCAAGAGGAATTCCAGTTGGAATGGTCGAAAAGACATTGCCCGTTGAAGGTCTACCAATTTGGGATGTTACCGTTTTATTCGCCGAGAATTATCGAACTGTACAATACGTCTACGTAATTAAGAACATCTTAAAAACAGAGCAAGAGCTGCTCGAAGAGTCAATCCCTGATGATCCAATTGAAGATGAGTAGAATTCTATCACATATCTTTCGCTTCGCATTGTTTTTACTGATTCAGGTTGTTGTCTTGAACCAAGTGGAATTGGGGGCGGGTACCTTACTCATGATTTACCCATTGTTCATCGTTTTGTTGCCTGTGGAGATCAACATTTTCTTGTTGTTGTTTTTAGCATTCGCGTTGGGGATTTCAATTGATGCAATGTCAAATACCTATGGGTTGCATGCTTCATCTTTGTTACTTCTAGCGTATTTCAGGCCGATCATCTTTCAAGCGTTTGCTCCAAGGGACGGTTACGAGACCGATCTAGAATTGAATATTCATACAATGGGATTTCGCTGGTTTTTTCGAGCGTTTGGATCGCTTTTATTGATCCATCATTTTTGGTTCTTTCTCCTCGAGCTATTGCGTTTTGATGAAATCCTATACGTACTACAAAAAACGATCTTAAGCCTGCCATTATCATTAGCCTTGTGCGTTTTGATACAGTTTTTATTGATTCGTAAACCGATGAAAGGCTCATGAATTTTGACACACGGAAATATGTAATCATTTCGTTTTTCATCATCACAGGTTTGATGTATGGAATCAAACTGTTTTATATGCAGGTGGTCGATGTTGATACGTGGAAACTAGAAGCCCAACGAATAGCGGAGAAACGAAGAGAAATTACTCCACCTCGAGCCGTAGTATTTGATCGTAATGGGAACAAGGTAGTTGAGAATAAAACGTACTACAACCTCATGATGGTAGAGGAGGAGATGATTGATTTCGACACGCTTGCTTTTGGGAAATTGCTCGGGATGACCAAGAACGAGGTGCTGGATCGAATTGAGGCTATCAAAGAAGGAGAAGGAAAGTATTACAACCCGCACACGAAGAAAAAACAAACGAACTATCAACGAATTCGCCCATATGCTTTCCTGAAGGAATTAACGGCCGATGAAATGTCGAAAATTGCTCCTCACCTTGATCGTTTTCATGGATTTTATGAAGAGGTGACAAGTATGCGTAATTATCCCTATTCGAGTGGTGCGAATATATTGGGATATCTGTCTGAAGTAAACCAGCGTGAAATCGACAACGATAAATTCTATAAACCAGCGTATAAAATTGGTAGAGCCGGAATTGAACGGTTTTACGAAAAAGAATTTAGAGGAAAAAAGGGTGTGAAATACATTATCACTTCAGCACGACAGAATACTGTTGGCTCTTTTGAAGATGGAAAATACGACACCACAGCTGTCCAAGCAAAAGGAATTGTTTTGGGTCTTGATATTGACCTTCAGGCCTATGGTGAGGAATTAATGAAGAATAAAAAAGGATGTATTGTTGCTATTGAACCTTCGACAGGGGAGATTTTAGCAATGGTTTCTGCGCCGAGCTACGATCCAAATTTATTGGTTGGAAGAAAAAACATCAACAAGTATTACCCGAAACTTGTAGGCGATCTAAATAAACCATTGTTTCCGAGACCTCTTGCTTCAGAATACATGCCAGGATCAACTTTCAAATTGCTTCAAGCACTCATTGGAATGCAGGAAGAAGTGATCTATCCAAATAGCGGATTCCCATGTAATAAAAGTGTCGTTGGCTGTCACAATCATGCGTCTGCCACATCTGTTACAGAAGCTGTTAAGCATTCATGTAATCCATATTTTTATGCCGTTACTCGCCGTATTATCCAACAAGGAAAAAAGAAAAGCAGTTTCGAAGATTCACATATTGGACTCAATATTTGGGCGAAATACATGCACAGTTTTGGACTTGGAGTGAAGCTGAAAACGGATATAACGGGCTTACGTGCAGGAAACATTCCAGATTCAAAATATTACGATCATTGGCGAGGAAAGGGACAATGGAAGTTCTCAGCCATTCGATCAATTTCGATTGGTCAAGGTGAGGTTCAGTTGACGCCACTTCAATTGGCAAATGTTGCAGCAATTATGGCAAATAGAGGTTGGTATTACACACCACACTTTGTGAAATCCATTGATGGCAAGGGACCGCACCCAGAATACTTGGTTAAGAATAGAACAATGGTGGATACAAAGTATTTCCCATACGTTGTAGAAGGAATGCGGCGATGTGTGCACGAACCTGGAGGAACAGCTCCGATGGCTAGAATACCTGATGTCGTTACCTGCGGAAAAACAGGAACAGTTGAAAACTTCAAATTGGTAAATGGTCGTCTCATCAAAAAACCAAATCATTCTGTATTTATCGCTTTTGCACCAATGGACAATCCAAAAATTGCAATCGCTGTGTTTATTGAAAATTCAGGAGGTGGAGGTGGAACATGGGCCGCACCAACAGCGAGTCTTGTGATTGAAAGATACTTGAAAGGTGAAGTGAAATCTAAAGCCAAGGAAAAGCGAATTATGGATGCCAAATTGTCTCTCTGGAAATGAGAAAAAACGATTCTATAACAGGTAGTTTTGATTGGATTTTGTTCGGGTTATACCTTGTTCTGGTCGTTTTTGGTGTTTCAACCATTTATTCGGTAGCCTACAATCCTGAGAACCCAAGCATCTTTTCATTCGATGAAATTTATGGGAGACAGATGATGTGGGTAGGAATTTCACTCTTTCTGGGTTTGCTTGTTTTCTTAATTGATTCAGATATTTACAGAAAATTTTCAATCCCAATCTACTTATTTTGCCTTGCTCTTCTCATCATCGTACTATTCATGCCACCAATTAATGGTGCTCGTGCATGGTTAGGGATTGGACCTTTCGGAATTCAGCCTGGAGAGTTTGCGAAAATTGGAACGGCAATTCTTCTTGCGAACTACCTTAGCTCCTTCAATGTGAAGCAACAAAACGGGCGAACGGTCCTTGTTTCTTTGGCAATTATTGCGATTCCAATGTTGTTGATCATCCTTCAACCAGATGCGGGAACCGTTGTTGTATTCACCGCATTTTTCTTTGTAATGTACCGCGAAGGATTGACTTTTGATCCAATTGTATTGAAAATTGTGAACATCATTCCGGGCGTGAGGTTCAAGAGCACCTGGCTGGGAACACACTTTATTCCGATTCTCTTTGTGGTCGTGTTTTTATTGGTCATTACACTGATTGTTGGTCATACACCTTTATTGTTTGATGCCTATCCAGGTCATGAGTTTTCAGGATATTGGAGAATGTTTGCAGCGCTTTTAACCACTGCGATTATTGGTTATCTCCTCATGCGTTGGCTGTTTTCAAAACGAGATGCACGACGAGCATTTATCGTCGCAATTCTCGGGTTTTCAATGTCTGTATTATTGACAGCAACTGTTCATAGCACATTTAAAAGTTTACCTTCTCACCAGAAAACCAGAATCGAATTATGGCTTGGGATTTACGAAGCTGAGGAAGGAACCGGAAATGTTGGAGATGGAGCAGACTACAACCGTCGTAGAGCCATGACAGCAGTTGGATCTGGTGGGTTTACAGGGAAAGGATACAGAGAAGCGAACATAGCAAACACGAAAACCAATCACGTTCCAGAGTGTGAAACAGATTTTATTTTTTCTCCTTGGGCCGAAGAAAGAGGGTTTATTGGGAGCCTTGTTTTGGTCGTGATTTATTCGATCATGCTTCTTCGAATTGTGGCAATTGCCGAGCGTCAACGATCCAAATACAACCGTGTTTATGCCTATTGCGTAGCAATGATATTGTTCTATCACTTTGCGATAAATATCGGGATGAACATTGGACTTGTACCAATTATCGGAATACCCCTGCCGCTCTTTAGTTATGGTGGGTCATCGATGATGTCGTTTTCTATCATGATTTTCTTGCTCCTTAAGCTTGATAGTCAGCGGAAAGACGTGCTGAATTAACCCGCGTTTTATTTTGGAATATCGGAATGATGCTCGAGAGTTCAATAAAACCAAGTGTTTTCTTAATTTCAGTCTAGCACGACTATGGTTAAATTGAAAAATGGGATGAATTTTAGATTTTGAAGAAATTTCGAGTTGAGTAGATTTTCTGATGTAGAAGCTGGTTTAACGAATATTCTGATTGTTTCGATGTAATTATTGGTTATTTTTACGTTTCAAGATCAACCATGGGCACGGAAAAGAAGAAGCAATCAAAGAAGAATCCGCAAGCGAGTCTGTTAGGAAAAAAAGGCAACGCAAAGAAATCGGATCGTACAAAGTTTACCAAGAAAACACGTAGGATACTTAATGTCTTATTCTGGATAGGAATGTTTATGCCAGCGTTTGTGGTTTTTGTATTAATCACGAAACAAGATGATAGTGAAATGCCTTCAGTGGAAATGTTGGAAAACCCACCTGAATTATTGGCTTCGGTAGTTTATGCTGATGATACTAAAACAGAATTGGGTCGCTATTGGAGAGTGAATAGAACATCCGTAAAATACCGTGATATTTCTCCTTTTGTAATTGATGCACTTATCGCTACTGAAGATGAGCGTTATCATGAACACTCGGGAATTGATTTCTGGGCAATTGCCAGAGCGATCAAAGGAATGGGATCTGATGGTGGAGCATCAACGATAACTCAGCAGTTGGCGAAGTTACTTTTCACCATGCGCCAGCGTGAGATTGAAGCAGAAATGCGCGCGTCAGGAAAAGAGGTTCCTTCTCGATCTGGGATTATGTCACGTTTGGACGAGAAAGCCAAAGAAAACATCATTGCTGTTCGACTGGAAAAACGATATACGAAGGAAGAAATCATTACGATGTATTTGAATCAATTTGATTTCTTATTTAACGCAGTAGGAGTTGAAAATGCCGCAAAGGTCTATTTCAGTAAGAAGCCGAGTGAGTTAAAAATGGAAGAAGCGGCGACACTTGTTGGAATGTGTAAAAACCCAAGTTTGTTCAACCCTTATCAATATCAAGTTAGAAACTATCGAAGTAAGATTGGTGCGAAGAAGAATATTGATCCGCTCAACGTTCCGCAATCTGAAATTGACGCGATGCGCCAAGAAGATAGTTTGCGAGCATTGAGGAGACGTAATACTGTTTTGAATCAATGGTTGAAGAGTAGTAAGGGAAAAAATCCTTCCTTGAAAAACTACCTCACTCAGGCACAATGTGATTCCTTGAAAAAATTACCAATTGTAATTACCTATGAAATCGTTGATCACAAGGATGGAATTGCGCCTCATTTCCGTGAATCGCTTCGTTCTGATTTAAAAGCTCTTTTTGCACAAAAGGAGGAAAGTGGGAAATACAAATACCGCAAAAAGGATGGGAGTCCATATGATATTTACGCGGATGGATTAAAAATTTATACAACGATCAACGTGTCGATGCAGGAACATGCAGAGTATGCATTAAGCCGTCATTTGAGAGATGATTTACAACCAGCATTTTCAAAAAACAATGCAACGGTAAAGCGTTATCCATTTAGTAACACCTACAATAGAAAGAAAGTATCGGATAAAACAATTAGCAGCATCATGAATCGTGCTCGGAAAGGTTCTAGTCGATATAAGTTGATGAATAAAGCGGGGATTTCAAAAAAGAAAATTCTGGAGGCATTTGATGTTCCTGCTCCAATGCGTGTTTTTTCTTGGAATGGAGATATTGATACAATCTTGACTCCAAACGATTCAATTAGGTATTACAAAAATATTATTCGAGCTGGCCTGATTTCAATTGAACCAGCAACAGGTTTTGTGAAAGCATGGGTCGGTGGGGTTGATTTCCATCATTTTGCTTTTGACCATGTGAAACAAGGGAAACGACAAGTTGGATCAACAATGAAACCATTCGTTTATTCTACTGCGATGTCGATGGGTGTGGTTAAGCCATGCACTCCACTTTCTCCGGAAGCTTATTGTGTAGATCCGTGTGATCCAACAGGGACGAGATGGTGTCCATCAGGAACGCCAGCTGAAACGGTAGCAATGGGCTTGGCTCTATCATCAAACCCAACAACTGTTGCTGTGATGTCGAAAATGGGTGCGTGTTCGGGACCTCAAACGATTGCCAAAATTTTAGAGCGAATGAATATTAACATTCCTGCAAATCAAGTAGTTCCTTCAATGTGTCTTGGTACTCCCGATATGTCATTGTTTGAAATGGTTGGAGCTCAAGCGATGTTCGTGAATGGTGGAATCTATGTTGCTCCACAAACGATTATTCGAATCGAAGATCGAAATGGAAACATCATTTATTCCGCTGATCCTTATACACGCGAAGTAATGAACCCAAGTGTATCTTATGAAACCCTCAAAATGATGAAGGGTGTGGTTCAATTTGGAACAAGTACAAGTTTAAGAGGTGGAAGAAAATGGGGAGGAATTAAGTACCCAACGGCTGGAAAAACAGGAACAACTCAAGGTAACTCGGATGGTTGGTTCATGGGGCTTACACCTGATTTAGTGACAGGAGTTTGGGCTGGAGGAGAAGACAAACAAGTTCGATTCAGGTCGATGCTTTGGGGACAAGGTGCACGCATGGCATTGCCAATTTATGGTTACTACATGCAAAAAGTGTACGCCGATCCAACCTTGAGAATTTCAAAAGGAGATTTCGAACAACCTATTGGGTATGACCCTGCTCTTTTCGGTTGTGATGGCGATGAACACACAGATGGCGATGTCAATCCATTCGGAATATAAAACGATAGCATGAACAAAGTTGTAAAGAACGTAGAAGAAGCATTAGTCGGATTAGAGGACAACATGACCTTGATGTTAGGTGGATTTGGTCTCTGTGGAATTCCTGAAAACTCAATTGCCCAGATGGTGAAATTGGGAGTGAAGGGATTAACATGTATTTCGAACAATGCTGGAGTGGATGATTTCGGACTTGGACTTTTACTTCAAGGAAAACAAATCAAGAAAATGATTAGTTCTTACGTTGGTGAGAATGATGAATTTGAGCGACAAATGCTTTCTGGAGAATTAGAGGTTGATTTAATTCCTCAAGGATCATTAGCAGAACGATGTCGTGCAGGAGGAGCAGGAATACCAGCATTTTATACGCCAGCAGGATATGGAACTGAAGTTGCTGAAGGAAAAGAGGTACGTGATTTTAATGGAAAACCGCATATTCTAGAATCAGCATTGACGGCAGATTTTGCTATTGTGAAAGCTTGGAAGGGTGATACAGAAGGAAATTTGATTTTTAAAGCAACTGCTAGAAATTTCAACCCAATGATGGCGATGGCAGGGAAGATTACCGTGGCTGAAGTTGAAGAGCTCGTTCCAGCAGGTGAACTTGATCCAAATTCAATTCATACAGCAGGAATTTTCGTTCAGCGTATTTTTCAAGGAGAACGATTTGAAAAGCGCATTGAGCAACGAACAGTTAGACAAAAAGCGTAGACATTCGCTCTTAATCGACATTGAAGTTAATCAATAGAAAAGGTGGAGTTGTGTCTATTATTTTTTCAACTCAACTGATCAGTCAATTCGAATAAAACGAAATGTTTTTACACTCTTGTCTGAACTGAGGCGAATCAGGTATTCTCCAACTTGCAAATCTGAAGCATTAATGGTTTGAACATGATTTCCTTCGATTTCAATTAATAGCCTACCGAACAGGTCAAATACTTCAGCCTTAACGATCGAATAATCGGATACAAAATGAAGTATTCCATTCGTAGGGTTTGGATAGAATTGAATGTCCAGATCGCTTAGTTCACTTATTCCAGAAGGAACAAAGCTTTGTGCTAAAAGTACAGCTGCATTAGCATTTACTCGTCCGTGCCCCATTTCAATGTTCCAAGTACCATACACTGATGTACTGTCATACGTATATCCAGGAACGCGATCTGCAGTTAAATTGATGACGGTTCTTACGTCTTCTGCCGTTAGCAGTGGATTTACCGAAAGGATTAATGCGGCAACACCAGCTACGTTTGGACAAGCAGCACTGGTTCCGTTAAAGGTGTAGGTATAGTTTCCGGAAGAATATCCATTACTCCCAGTCATGTCTGAGGTACTAATTTTAACTCCTGGTGCGCTAACGTCCAATCCTGGACCAAAAGTACCTCCCCAATTTTCTCCAGAACAATCAGAAGGATTCTTGCGTTCGTCACACATTGAAGTTGCGCCAATGGCAATTGTAGTTGGAAGATTCGCAGGCCACAGAACATCATTGACGTTGTCATTTCCTGCAGAGAAAAACATGGGAATTCCTTTTCCGTTTCGAGCATCTGTATGTGCTTCTCCTATTTCTGCGTTTAACGCTGCAGTATCAATTTGAAGTGCGGTAATAAAAAGCTGACTTAGTCCTGCAGAAACGCTCATAACATCGGCGTCTGCAACTCTCCAAGCATAAGCTGCTCCGCTCACCAAGGCATCCGTACTGGTTGTTGCCTGAATACCGATCGAACCGCCATAATCTAGGTAATAGAAAATTCTAATCGGAATAATCTTCGAGCCATAGGCGACCCCCGCTGTTCCCAATCCATTATCTCCCGTCGCACCAATAATTCCAGCACAACTTGTCCCGTGTCCATCACTGCTATATGTTGGTGTTGGATACCCGTATGTATTGTTGGTAGAGTCACCAAACCCGTCAAATCCTGGCAAAAATTTCCCGATCAAGTCTTCGTGCAAAGTATCAACCCCACTATCAAGAACTGCAATTTTTAGATTGATGTCACCTGTAGTAATTAACCATGCAGAATCCACCGACATGTCCGCTTCGGGTGTACCATTGTATTGAAGTGCACTGCCTGTATTTTCAATCGACCATTGTCGAGCGTAAAGTGGATCATTCACAGTTGCCGCCAAGGTGAAAACCTGATTGTAACTTACTTGATCTACCGATGAGTGAATCAACAACATCTCCTTCACTTCCTTCATTTCACTAGAAGTGCGTACACTAGAAGTATAAATAAACATGTTTGGAATGATTGTATGCGCGCGAAGATTATGTAGTGCAACAAAATGGGCATCTTCTTTTTTGAGCTTAACAAGTAATTCATTCGTTTCAAAAGCCAGGTGTTTTCCCAAAATCCTTACCTCAGAAATGAAGCAAAGATCCTCCATATTTGTAGTTTTTGGATAAATCAACACCATATTTTCAGTTGGAATTTCTATTCCAATTTCAGCTTGAGTCCACCCCTTACGGTGAATCAGTTCTTCGATGGATTCTCCTTCACAAGGTGAAACTGCAATAATCAATTGGGAAAAACAGAGTGAGCCATTCAGGACTACAATTACAAGTAGGCAAAGTAATTTATTCATAGGGTAATGATTAGAAAACTAAAGGTACAAACTTTGTCTGAATACATTTATTCACTTCGTACATGAACAAAACGAATGTTGTTTTGTCAATTTTGAACAGAAACCACTGTGAAAAAGCAATAAAACGTATCTTTATTCTCTCAAATAACAAGACATGGCACTCGACAAAATTGGAATCGCAAAAAGAATCGCTCAAGAATTACGAGACGGTTGGTACGTGAACTTAGGAATCGGAATTCCAACGCTTGTTGCGAATTATATTCCCCAAGGGATTGAAGTTGAATTTCAGTCGGAAAATGGGATTTTGGGCATGGGTCCGTTTCCATTTGACGGAGAGGAAGATGCTGATTTGATCAACGCTGGAAAACAAACAATTACTGCTACAAAAGGCGCTGCTTTCTTTGATTCAGCAACATCATTCGCTATGATTCGAGGGCAACATGTTCAATTGACAGTTCTTGGAGCAATGGAGGTTTCTCAAAACGGTGACATCGCTAATTGGAAGATCCCTGGGAAAATGGTCAAAGGAATGGGTGGAGCGATGGATTTAGTCGCTTCAGCAGATAATATTATCGTCGCGATGATGCATACGAATAAGCGTGGCGAAAGTAAGATTTTAAAAACATGTTCACTTCCACTAACGGGAGTTGGATGTGTGAAAAAAGTAATCACGAATTTGGCGGTTTTGGAAGTCAAAGACGAGAAGTTTCACTTAATCGAACGAGCTCCAGGAGTGAGTGTAGATGAAATTATCGCTGCTACTGAAGGTGATTTAGTGATTCCTGATAACGTTCCTGAAATGAGCATCTAATCCAAGATGACGGAATCCACGATTCAAGTATTAATCTACATTCATGTTGTTTTCGGAGCAATCGCTTTGCTTTCGGGAAGCATTTCTCTCGTCGCCAAAAAAGGTGGCTTTTTACATCGGAAATGTGGACTTGTTTTTGTTTTTACAATGCTGATTTCGTCCATTTTATCGATGACCGTAGCGGTTCAACCAAATCACATCAATACGTTTCTGTTTTCTATAGGAATCCTCACGATGTATTTTGTAATTGGCGGCTATCTAGCTCTTCGATACAAGAAAAAGTACGTGAACCTGATGGCAGATAAATGTTTGGCCCTGACAATGTTTGTAATAGGAATCGCTATGGTGAGTAATGGGTTGTTTTCAGGTGATTTGAACATTGTTTTGCTCGTTTTCGGATTATTGGGAATTGTTTTCGCGGTGAGAGATTTCGCAAACTTCTATTTTCATGAAGAACTACATAAACATTGGCTGACCCTTCACCTAGGAAAAATCACGGGAGGATATATTTCTGCATTCACCGCATTTATTGTCGTGAATCAATACATTCCAGGAATTGTAGGATGGATTTTACCGGGTGTTATTGGTGGGGTTTTTATCGCTTTTTCGATTATTAAAGTAAAGAAAGCCCAACTAAAATGAAAAAATAGATACTCACTGTACCAGCTACAATAGGTATTTCTCAATTGATTTTTTCGCATTCCAAAAATTCCTAATTGCTTCGATTATACCCTAATTTCGAATACCCAAATCGGCTACTTTTTTTGATAAAGTACGGTTATATCATTTCAATACGTGGTAACATAGTCATACAGTAGATATGATTATATTAGAATTTGAAAAATAAATGCTACAAATATTATTAACGAACAGTTATGATTAGTCTAATCAATTGGATCACCATGATCCTTATTTGTGCTCTTAATAGTGTTTCATTATTCGCGCAACCAACTTCATTTGAGAATAAAGGAATTTGTGGTGGAGGGGCCACTACTCAACCCGCAATCAGTCCACATAATGATCAGTTGTATTATTTGACTTCTGATATGTCCCCAATATTTCAATCCCTTAATGCGGGAGAAGAATGGAATCAGATACCTTATTACCAATTACAAGGAACGGGACAGCATACAAAGATCGAATTTACGAGTGACCCAGCTATTTTGTACTCTTTCAGTTATACAGGATATCCTAATCCAACTGAACCAAAAAAATCACTTGATGGAGGGGTAACTTGGAGTGTTCTGGGATCAGACCCTACAAATGGATATGTCTATCAACTTTTTGCAGATCCAAGTACTACAAACAGAGTGGTTTTATGCGATTACAACAGCGTATACATATCATTGGATGGGGGAAGTTCTTTTTCAACGGCATTTACAACAACGACCAATTCGATTTATATTGGCGGTGTTTTTTGGGATGGAGACGATATATATATCGCTGCAAATAATGGAGAAGCTGGAGGATCTGCCGTTTTGTGGATTTCCAATGATGCGGGTGTTTCCTTCAGCGTCGAATCAATTAATGGTGACTTTCCAGTAGATCAATATTTCAGATATATGGAGGGAGTAAAAGTTAATGGACAAGTTCGTTTATACGCKATTACGATGATTTCAACWTGGGGAGGGTTAAATTTTTCAGAGTACTGGGGTCCAACACGAGAAGTACTTCGATTGGATTACGGAGGAACGTGGCAATCAATTGATGGAAATGGATTGACCTTGGCCTCAGGTGGAGGAAGTGTACACCCGAATATCATTGCAACATGTACGTCTGATCCTGAGGTTGTTTACCTTGGGTGTTATGAAGCTCCTGGTATGGAAGTCTATAAATCAACCGACGGCGGGGATTCATGGTTTCAAACCTTGGATTGTGAAAACACCAAYCAAAATCCAAACATTGCAACAGGATGGATAGGTGCTGGAGCAAGTACCTATAATTGGTGGTGGGCTGGTCCTGTYATAGGAATGGACGTAGCGAATGGAAATTCCGATGTCATCATTATCAGTGATTATATGTCATCACATCATTCAAGAGATGGAGGAGCTAGTTGGGAAGCGTTGTATACGAAAGCTACTGATTTAAATCCAGCGGGGGCAGATACACCAGATGACTTGTCTTATGCATCCAACGGTTTGGAGATTACCTCTTGTTGGGATTTACATTGGTTCTCGGCAGATACCATTTTTGCAAGTTATACCGATATTCAAGGGTTTATCTCAGACGATAGTGGCGATTCTTGGTCAACAAATTATTCGTATCCAAGTAATTACAATACGACCTATACGGTTGTTCCCTCACCTGATGGATCAAAAGCGTATGCATGTGTGTCGGATAAACATGATATGTACGCTTCAATCTATTTGACAGATGCGCTGATTGACGGAGGAATAGGAGAAATATTTGAATCGTCAGATAATGGTGTATCATGGTCTTCGACCTATGATTTTGGAAGAATTGTCATGGACTTGGCCATTGATAAAAACAATCCCAATCGTTTTTATGCATGTATTGCGAATAGTGTTGACGGAGGGATTTATTATTCGGATGACTATGGCGTAAATTGGCTGCTTCTACCCAGCCCTCCAAGAACTGAAGGACATCCCATCGAAGTTGAGGTATTAGATGACGGGACAATTGTTGCCGTGTTTTCTGCACGGTATGATAATGGTGAATTTACAGCTAGTTCGGGTATATTTATTAGTACAGATAATGGATTAACTTGGTTGGATAGGTCAGCTATCGAAATGCACTATTGGACAATGGACTTTGAGTTTTCTCCTGATAATGATAGTATTTGGTATGCATCCGTGAAATCTCATTGGGGACCTAATAATAACGAACAGGGAGGGTTGTATAAATCCACAAACAGAGGAAGCGATTGGGTTCTCATCAACGGTTTTTATCGCGTTTTGTCAACAACAATTCACCCTGAGAATCCTGATATTGCTTATGTCTGTACACAAGACAATTTAGAAGGACTTCAGTACACTGAAAATCTAACAGATGCATCTCCTAGTTTCACGCGTGTGGATAGTTATCATTTTGCAAACCCTAACCGTGTTGTATTTAATCCATACAATACGGATGAAGTCTGGGTAACAAGTTTTGGAAATGGCTTAAAGAAAGGAACGACATCGAGTGTTTCAAGCCAAAATATCACGGCATTTGAGAAATTCAATGTTTACCCTAATCCTGCTAAAGAGCATGTTGTTTTGTCGATGGGAGAAATACAAGAAAAAGTAATCGTTCAACTAACAAATCAACTTGGAGCATTGATCTATACCGAGACATATGAGCAGGTTAGTCAATGTACACTGCCACTGAATGTAGCACCGGGTGTTTATTTTGTGCGTGTGATAATATCTGGAACAAATGTGATGACCTATAAACTAGTGAAGCAGTAGGAGGGAAATCACTTCTTATAAAAGTGCATTTCCTCTATGTATTTGTGAACGGGCTCAGTCAACAAGTACCGTACATCCTTTCCGTCATTAATTGCGTTTCGTACGAAGCTTGAAGAGATTTTCATCACAGGAGCATCGTTGCAGAAAACGACGTTGTTGTGATCGGCAAAAGCATTTGATTCAGGTTTACCCTCTTTTTGAGCCGCTTCTTCTTGAATAGTTAGCACTCTTGGATAAACGAAAATAGTATGGTTGTCCAATATAGCTTCGTGATTGTGCCATTTGTGGAAGGTTCTTAGATTGTCTTCCCCCATGATCAAAGAGAACTCATTTCCCGGATGTTTCTCCTTGAGATATGTCAATGTTGTTGAAGTATAGCTTGGAATCGGTAACTGAAACTCAATGTCGCTAACGGTCAATTTTGGATCATCTTCAATCGCTGCTCGAACAAGTGCGAGTCGGTGGTAGTCTGCGAGTAAGGTTTTCTTCTTTTTGAGAGGATTTTGAGGAGAAACAACGATCCAAACTTGGTCTAAATCTGAGTGCTCGGTCATGTAATTCGCGATGATCAAATGTCCAACGTGAATAGGATTAAACGTTCCAAAATACAAGCCTACTTTCATTTCTTATCGATAAATTTCCGCGCCATTTTCTCCGCATCTAGGATCGCTTGGTTCAAATCATCATTGACCAGAACCACATCGAATTCTTTGGAAAAGGACAATTCTTTTCGCGCTTTTTCCATTCGTTGAGCAATCTTATCTTCAGATTCTGTGCTTCTTCCGCGCAAGCGTTTTTCCAACTCTTCGTAGCTCGGAGGCTGAACAAAAACGGCAAATGCATCGTCGAGGAATAGTTTTTTGAGGGAAAGTCCACCAATGACATCAACATCGAAAATCACCGTTTTTCCTTGAGCCCAAATTCGTTCGATTTCTGAACGCAATGTTCCGTAGTAATTATTGCTGTATACTTCTTCCCATTCGATGAATGAGTCCGAGTTGATCTTCTCTTTGAATCGATCAATTCCTAAAAAGTAGTAATCTGCTCCATCAACCTCATTTGGTCTAGGATCTCTACTACACGCTGAAACTGAAAATTCCAAACCGAGGTTCTTTTTCAAAAGGGCGTGCACGATGGTTGTTTTCCCGGCTCCCGATGGGGCAGAAAAAATAATGCATTTCCCAGTGTTCTCAAATGGTTTCATATATTCAATACAAATAGTTATCTATCAGTCTTGTCCTTTCTGGTCGGACGGAAAAACTTACAAAGTATTCAGAATTTGCTCCTTTATTTTTTCCAAATTGTCTTTCATCCCAATAACGAGTACTTGCATTTGAGCATGATTACTCTTACTTCCTAGCGTGTTGATTTCACGTCCAATTTCTTGAGAAATGAAGCCTAATTTTTTTCCAGCTGTAGGCGTTTTCATTGTTTCTTCGAAGTAGTTGAGGTGGTTTGAGAGGCGCATTTTTTCCTCAGCAACATCCAATTTTTCGATATAGAAAATCATTTCCTGTTCAAATCGGTTTTCGTCGTAGCTACTTTTAGCTTCAATTTCTTCCAAGCCTTTTTTCATGCGTTCTCGAATAATCTCGATGCGCTCGTTTTCATATTTTGGAACCTCAAGGAGGAAATCTCGAATTTCAGTAATTCGTTCTTGAAATTCAGATTCCAATTCGATTCCTTCTTTTCGTCTGAAATCGTTGAGACTATCAGTTGCTTCCTTTACCAATTCAAGAACCCACGCTTTCTCTTCTTCAGATAAACTTTCACGTTCTGTATTAAAGATATCAGGCATGCGCATGATGAGTGTAAGATAATCAGTTGTCGTTTCGCCAATTGCGTCGTTGATAGATTTCAAATCTTCGTAATACGATTTCGCCAATCCGGAGTTCAGTTTAACCGAACTTTCTTCACCAATACTATCAATGGAAATTGAAATATCCACCTTACCGCGACTTAATTCTTTTGCAACAAGCTTGCGGATGGTAGGTTCAACCTCACGGTATTGACTTGCAATACGCGCATTTAAGTCGATAGATTTGCTGTTAAGCGATCGAATCTCTACCGATACTTTTTTTGTCTGGAAAGTTCCAGTGGCTTTACCGAAGCCCGTCATTGATTTCAACATAGCGCAAATGTAGTCAACCTCAAGCGGTAAGGGGCAATTCTGTCTTGATAATTGGTTAATCAGGGCTATATTCTGTATCGTTGGGATTAAAAGAAGCCAAATTTGTGGAGTTAAATTCTGGTCATGTCGCAAAAAACAATTTTTCTTCTTCGTTGGACTCTTGGAACGATAGAATAATAGCACTCTTAAGAACGTTCTTTCATTATCTTTTAATGTGTACATTCTGAATGTTTAAAGGTCATGAGGAAAGAGCTTCCAAATACGGAAGTTTCATGTTCGTTGATGTTTAACTTTTCGCTAAAACTTTGTTATTTTGTATTAATAAAACCAACGGCTATTTTTGAGAAAGAGGAAAATATTGAAATTATAAAAAGGAAGGCGTACTTTCTAGAGGTTGTAAATGACTTCGCGGCGCATTTGCTTCAGGTAAATACAGTCGACGAGGCTGTTTGGACTGTTACTAAACACGCCGTTTCCCATTTGGGTTATACTGATTGTGTTGTTTACCTAGTCGATTCAACAGGTAATTTTCTAATACAAAAAGCGGCATACGGTCCTAAGGATGTTGGCGGATTTGATGTTAAGGATCCGATCAGTCTTCGTATCGGACAGGGAATTTGTGGACATGTTGCAAAAACGGGAATTTCGGAACTTATAAACGATACTTCACTTGATTCCAGGTATACGATCGACGATTCTATTCGCTTATCGGAAATAACGATTCCCATTCTTTCCCAAGGAAAGGTAATAGGAATAATTGATTCGGAGCATCTAGATAGAAATTTCTATTCCCAGCAAGATGTTGAAATTCTCGAAACAGTAGCTTCTCTATTGTCCGTAAAGATCGATCAAGCATTGGCATTGGAGAGGTTGGCCAATCATAAAGATGATTTGGAAAAACGGGTAAAGGAAAGTACGAAGGAGTTGCGCATGACAATTAGAGAATTGCAGCTTTCTTATTCAGAGATTGAACAAAAAAATAAAGAAAAAGAGACGTTATTAAAAGAAATACACCACAGGGTAAAAAACAACCTTCAAGTTGTCACAAGTCTTTTGAGCCTTCATGCGAATCGGCTTTCAAATGAAGAAGAACGGCAAGTTTTTCGGGATTGTCAAGATCGGATTAAATCGATGTCCGCAGTGCATGAGCAGTTGTATCAAAAAGGAAACCTGTCGCAAATTGATGCTCGGGAATACGTTGAGGAGATCTGCAATGAGCTTTTCTTTTCATATCGGTTGAATAGTAATATTCAGATTGAACTAGATTTGGATCAAAACTATTTTGATATAGAGAGTTCAGTTCCATTTGGACTTATTCTTAATGAGTTGATCGTTAATGTACTTAAACATGCATTTACGTCTGACTCCAAGGGTAAGGTCTCTATTTCTTTAATAAAGTTAAGCGATTCAACTTACTTAGAAATTTCTGATAACGGTATTGGGTTTGATACGAAGCAGGAATTCCTTACGATGGGATTAGATCTCGTTGAGACACTTGTTTCACAATTAGATGGAGTATTTAGCCTCAGTTCGGGCAAATGGGGAACAAAGTGTGTTGTCGAATTTCCGAATTAAGATTTCACTTTAGTACGGAACAGCTTTCCCGAATTTACAGAGGAGGTTAAGAATACACCTAAGAAAATCACCAACATATAGCCTATTTTTTCTAGTGTGATCGTGTCTGTATAGTCTTCCGAAAGTCCCCACATTCCAAATAGAAAGGTGAAGAGCATGACTAAAACAGGTTGGAGGTAGATATATGAACTGGAGATGGAGGGGCTCAAGAACTTTAAACTATATACCGTTAGGAGGTAGGCGAAGAAAGTAACCCCGATGATTACATATAGGATTTTCAAGAGGACATCAAGCGGTATTTGGCTGAAGTTTGTCTCTGCGAGGTCCATCAATGTGGGAGGGTAGAGAAGTACGTACAGTAATCCAAATGAAAAGATGTAGGTAATGACGGTAAAGGGTTTGTACTTTTTCATTAATGGCTTGACCAATACCAAATAAACGGCGTAACTAGCGGCATTGATGAATAGGAAAAGATCTCCCAACAGTGAGTCTCCAGATCCCGTTCCCGCTGTGAGAGTGAGAAGAATTGCACCCGTTGCTCCAATCGATATTCCGATGGCTTTTTTCCAAGTAATTTTCTCTTTCAAAATAAAATACGAGAGAATTACAACGAGAATGGGATTGATCGTCATGATGATTCCCGCATTAATGGAAGAGGACAAGTTTAAACCATTGAAAAAGAACAATTGATTCATCGCAACGCCAAAAATTGCGCAAACAGCGAGCATTAGAAAGTCTTTTCGTTCAACACGTTCTTTTATGAATAACAATTTGATTATCCAGAACAGCAAGGTGGCGCCGGCAACTCTCAAAAGAATGAAGACATTCGGAGTGAGGTAGTCTGGCATAACGCCTTTGGCAATAATGTGATTGGCGCCATAAAGCGCGTTCACTAAAAAGAGCGCGAGATGGGCGCGGAGGATGTTACTCACGTTTAGGAATTAAACGAATTTACGGCTGCTTCGACTATTTTCTTTGCATTCCCAATGAATACCTCTTCATCATTTATCATAAAAGGTCGTTTCAAGAAAGTGTATTCTTCAAGCATGTACTTTTTGAAATCTGCTTCCGAGAGATCCATCGTATTTAATCCCATTGAGCGATATTTCATTGCTTTTTTAGAAAAAAGTGCTTCGTAAGACCCTACTTTTTCTTTGAGCCAATCGAGCGTTTTTTCGTCAATTCCTTCCTTTTTGATGTCTTGTAATTCAACGTCAGACCCTGCGTTTATTTCCTTTAGGATTCGAATGTTCGTTGAACAGGAGGAGAGATGGAATATTTTTTTCATGGGACAAAGGTAATTACTTAGTCTTCTATTGTAAAGTAGACAGGGGGATTATGTTAAGATAGATTTTTCAACCTTTTTTTCAGAGCCTACAAAAGGCTGAGCCAAAAAACACTAGTCAAAAGCGCAGTTCCTTCTAAAATCAAATAGTCTTCAGACTATCAGACTATCAGACTATCAGACTATCAGACTATCAGACTATCAGACTATCGATTCTAGTTTCCTTGCATAAACTCTTCGTTCCTCTTACGATCTTTTTCATTCGTCTCAACGCCATTGCAAGAACCTTTGTTGCGTTTCTTGAAGAGGTTGATCACTTTTATGTGAAGAAAAACAGGCCAGTATTTCGAAGAGAACCAGTAATTGGCTGGGTTGGCTTTGTTCCATTCCCAGATTCCTACAACAGGTGCTCGAAGCCCAATGATCAAGTTCGTTCCTTTTCTCATTTTGAATCCAATACCAGTGCCAATATGTAATTGAGCCACCAATGGCTTGTGATATTGAATTGCCGGTGAAAAAGGAACAGAATACGCGTTGTGGTAATTTGAATTTTGATCAGCTGTGATTAAGCGGTAATCGATGTTGAACCCAATTGATTCATCAAGGAATACTTTGTCCCATTTTTTTGGAGAGATTATTTTGTGAATGCTAAATCGTGCTGTGACGTATCCATTGTAGAATTTGTCCAACTCCTCATCTGTTGAAATTGTGTTTCCAGCGATATCTGTGTAATTTATTGTCGTTTGTTCTTTTCCGCCGATGTATTTGAATCCAAGACCCCAATCGATGTAATTGAAAAACGATTTTTTCTTGAGATAATGCGCCAACCCGATATCGATGAAACCACCAAATCGTCCTTTTGGATCAATTTCATAATTTCCACGTGAACCTGCGCTATTAAAATCGCCATTGATTTTTTTCAATCGAGTGAATGAATATGCAGGTCCTAATTCAATTTGAAGTCCTGTTAGTCTCAACGAACGGTTGTCTACTTTTCCAAAGGCCTTTTTCCGAGATCCAGGCGTAAAGTCTTTTTGAGCAAAGGATGAAGCTGTTAATCCAATAATCAATAAAGTGATGAGGTATTTCATAATTTTTCTGCTATTTGATCCATGATTTCCGGTGAGTCCCAAACGTCTGTGATGTTCGGGTTTTCCATGATCTGGTCCATGATTCGACTTTGCGCTTTGCCGTTTGCAATCGCTTCGCTGTATCGAATATTACTAAATGTCACTTGAGAATATAACGGTAACCACTTATCTGGGTACATTTTTGAAAACTTTGCTTCAATCTTCTTACGTAGTAAGAACATCGGATCAGCGACAGAGTCGCGCATTACACGGTAATTGTGCAAGGATAAATCCTGCAATGCATCTCCATCTGGTTTACGTTCGATGCTGTATTCTTCAAAGACTTTTTCCCAATCTTCATTGTGTTTTTGCATCAATCGCCACATTACAGAGCAATCTTCGAATCCACCATTCATTCCCTGACCATAAAACGGGACAGTTGCGTGAGCAGCATCTCCCATCAGAACAGTTTTTCCGTGGTGCCAAGGATATGAGCGCATAATTGACAACGAAGCCAAAGGATGATCACCCCAAGCATCAGCAATATTCGGCATCATTTTGTAGAAATCGGGGAAGGTTTCTTTGAAGAAACGATCTACTTTTTCCTTCGAATCAAGCGAATTGAATGAATTTTCTCCACCATCATACGGCATGAATAAAGTACATGTGAATGAACCGTCTTCATTTGCCAAAGCAATCAACATAAATCGACCTCGTGGCCAGATGTGCAAAGCATTTTTGTCCATTTTGTATGAACCATCTTCATTTGCAGGAAGTAAAATCTCGCGGTAACCGTCGTCAATAAAGTCCTGTGAGTAATCGAATCGATCCAATTTCTGCATTCCTTTGTAGCGAACCGCAGAAAATGCGCCATCACAAGCAAAGACAACATCTGCTTGATCTTCAACGATCTCCTTTGTATGATAGTTTTGCAAGCGAACGATTCCAGCTTCTAAATCTACATCGACGCACTGATGATTGTAATGAATCGTGGAACCACCATCTTTCTCAGCAATGTCCATCAATCGAGCATTCACTCCACCACGAGAAATTGAGTAGATCGCTTGACCTTCTTTACCATATGGTTGGTAAGATAAATCACCTTCCTCGCTGTGCATGATTCGACCAGTCATTGGAATGGCCATGTCACGGATTTTATCTCCAACACCAACGGTGTCAAGAGCAGTCCACCCACGAGTTGACAAAGCCAAGTTGATTGATTTCCCAGCAGAAATTTCCGCTAAACGAATATCAGAACGTCGTTCGTAAATCGTGACTTTGTAACCTGCCTTTGACAGATAAACAGCCCAAAGTGAGCCTACTAATCCGGCACCAACGATGATTGCACTTTTTTCTTTACTCATGCTTATTTTCTTTTCCAGTTACGGGAATATGTTGTTTCAAAATAGTTGTTTCGTTCTCTTTGAGCTACTTTTTTCTTGTGAAAACGTGCACTCATTCGCCACAAAACGATCCCACCGATTAATACGGCACCGGCTTGCATGATCATGTTCATATAGGTTGACGTATCCGCCATCGCTCCAGCATATTTTGCTTTGATTAACAATTGAACAGCTACTTCGTCGTACATGATTTAATCTTTTTGTGACTTTTAAAATTACGAAATCTTTATTGGATCGCGTTTTCAAGGCATTCTCCAAATCGGAAACAATCCTCGAAAGAATTGTAGAGTGGAGCAGGAGCAATTCGAATGACATTTGGTTCGCGCCAATCGGCAACGACACCCAACTTTGTCAATTCATCGAACAATGCTTTTCCTTGACCGTGTGCTAAAATCGACAATTGAGCTCCGCGGTATTTTTTATCGCTTGGCGTAATGATTTCAAATGAACAACGATCGATATTTCGAGCAGAAACATCTTGAATCACAAACTCCAAAAAGGCTGTGATCTTATCGCGTTTTTCACCAATTCTATCCATTCCAGCGGCTTCAAAAATATCGAGAGAAGCCAAATGTGCTGCCATTCCAAGAACAGGAGCATTACTCAATTGCCAACCTTCTGCGCCGTGCATTGGTTTGAACCCCGGTTCCATTTGAAAACGTGTTTCCTTGTCGTAACCCCACCAACCTGCAAATCGAGGAAGATCAGGACTGTTCGCATGACGTTCGTGTACGAAGATTCCAGAGACTCCACCAGGTGATGAATTCAAATATTTGTATCCACACCAAGCAGCGAAATCTACTCCCCAGTCGTGTAGTTTTAAATTGATATTTCCAGCAGCATGTGCCAGATCGAAGCCAACTTTTGCTCCAACGGCATGTCCAGCTGCTGTAATTTTTTCCATGTCGAATAATTGTCCAGTGTAGTAATTCACACCACCAATCATTACCATTGCGAGTTCGTCGCCAACATCAGCAATCGCTTTTAACACATCTTCCTCTCGGATCAAATGTTCACCTTCACGAGGAGCAACTTCTACTAAATGATCCTTGACATCCAATCCGTGAAATTTCACTTGTGATTCGAGGGCATAGGCATCGCTTGGAAACGCTTTTGCCTCGCAGATGATTTTCGTTCGCTTTCCTTCAGGTCGATAAAAAGACACCATTAATAAGTGCAAGTTCGTTGTGAGAGAATGCATCACGACTACTTCTTCAGGTTTCGCACCAACAACATTTGCTGTTTTTTGCGTCAATAATTCATGGTATCCAAACCACGGTTTTTTCGCCAAGAAATGTCCTTCAACACCGTATTTTGCCCAAGCATCTAACTCTTCCTGAATGTATGAAAGTGTTGTTTTGGGTTGTAATCCGAGTGAATTCCCTGTGAAATACACGATTTCCTTTTCGTGAAACGTTGGAAGGAAGAATTGCTCTCTGAATGATTTGAGTGGATCTTGTTGATCCATTTCTCTCGCAAATTCCAGTGTGTTCTGGTGTGTCATTGTACGCTGATTATCGAGTTGTTTGATGCGATAAAGATAGGAAAAATGCCTGTTATTGAGTCGAATGAAACCTCGATTAGAAGCCAAATAACGTTGAACTTATCAAGATTGATTTGTTGGTATTCTGAAGAGAGGGCTCTATGGAACTTTTATTACGAAACATTCATATCAGCGAGAAGCCTGTGCTGGACGATGGAAGTTGTTGATACTATCGCCAGTTTTATATCATCATAAGATGACCCAACCGCTCTTCCTACCGTTAAACCGTTCGTACATTCTTTCGAAGTTCCTTGTAACTTAATTTGGGCTGGCTGGTCTTATGAGTATAACAGTTTAAAGCCAATAGACATGAAAAAGTTAATAGCAGCCATCGTATTAAGTTTGATTACAGTAAGTGTAAGTTTCGCAGGAGAGAATCCAAAATTATGGAAAGAGATCAACCGCAAATTGAAAGTTGATGTTAGTCAAGTAAGTCTTTCCAAAATACATAAGAACTATGTAGTCGTGAAGTTCCGAATTGTAGAAGGAGAAGTTGAAATATTAGGATCGTTGGGATCGGAAGAATTACGAGCGCTTATCGTTAATAAATTGGAAGAAATGGATATCGTTTCAAAATCGGATGAATCAAAAATATATCGCTATAAGTTCAATTTTCGCGCTGAAGGATAAAGAAAAGATTACAACACATCAAGAACAATTTTAGTAACAACGAAGAATTTGAGTGTAGTGGTAGACGAGCATTTCGTGACATCATCATTTGAATAGTGAGTAAATTTAGCAAAAGACTCTTCGCAATCTTTTATGACTTGCGAAGAGTCTTACTTTATTTTAATAAGATCAATTTCTTAGTTATCACCTCAGTGTCTGATAGCAACTTGCAGTAATATACTCCATGAGGAATGTCTTCCAGGTTAATCCAAGAATTGTGTTCTCCTACTGCCAAGTGTTTATCATCGACAAGTTTTTGAATTAGCTTTCCGTTCTGATTAAACAAATCGATTGTATAGTTTCCTTCGATATGAATGTTCAAAATGAGGTTAAAATTCCCATTTGACGGATTAGGATAAACTGAAAAATCATTCGATTCTACGAGTGGTTCAAGTGATTCCACAGCAACCAAGGGATCAATAACAACCCAATGCGTCATCATTCCTGCATCCTCATGCTCTAAGATGTGACAATGCGACATATACGCCATGTTTGGATCTGCGTAGTCCGTAAATTCTTTGATAATTCGGACCGTTTCTCCTGAATGAATTACAACGACATCTTTCCAACCCAGTTCCCATGGATGCGATGGTCGCCATCCATTTGTGCGTGATATTATCTGGAATGAATTTCCATGAATGTGATAAGGGTGTGCCATGGTAGCAATATTGGTAATGTCCCAGATTTCAGTATGTCCTAGGGTGATGGTGTCGTCAATTCTAGTAGGATCATATGTTAAATCGTTAATGGTGAACCCAAACGATCCAGGAGGTGGTGGCGACAATTCGTATTCTCTAGGAGCACTAAAGTTGTTAGCTGAAGTTTCAGGAATACTTACAATTTCGGTTAAGTCTGTATTGTAACTTGTAATCGGCGTTCCTACCGTTGCTCCAACATTAAATGTCATAATTTCAAAATCGGAAACGTCGTAATTGTCTTGTAAAGGAGGATTCCAATATATATTCCCCAAGCCACCACCAGTAGGATAGTTGAACGGTTCAATTTCRKAKWTKWWTRYWATKWKTWGGANNKRGKMKYTMMWKGKTMAGNRCTNAAATCTACAATAATYTCATAGCGCTCCGCTGCCGCAATATCCAGTCGAGTAGTAACGTGAACAGTATCGAGAACCCCACCGTCTGAAGCAATCACGTCAAATGGCCTGTTATCACTGAACCCGATTCGATACACTCGACCATTGGAAGCATTTAAAATTCGAAATCTTACCAGTTGGGAAGGAGCATTTAGATCAGGAGTAATTACACCGTTTACTAAAATAGTTTCGCCTCGTCTTATTGCTGCCATACCCGATGTAGGTCCAGGGAGCACTCCAAATCGGGTGGTATCACCAATAAAAGATTTGTCTTGAATAATTAATGGAAATTCATCAACTCCATAGGTTGATGGAAGTCCCAAAGTATCTGTTTCAGTATCTCTAACAATCATCATGGCGGCTAGCCCTTGATAAACTTGCCAACTAGTGGTGTTCAATGAATCTGCTAAGCCTGTATCGGAATGTGGGTGTGGATGATACCAATAACTTCCAGCTCGATTCAACATATTCCATGTAGCCGTCCAAGTTGCGCCAGGAGCTATTGGCGAATGTGGTCCTCCATCCATCATCGCAGGTAAATGCATCCCATGCCAATGGGTAGTAGAGTTTATGTTCCATGAAAGATTATTGCTTACATTGAATACAACACTATCACCTTTTTGAATCTCTAAAGTGGGCCCTAAATAGTTCTGATTATATCCCGCTGTTGCCGTGTTAATTCCTGGAAAAAATTGTGTTGAACCAGTTTGCATGTTGAGGTTAAAGGTTCGTGCTCCGCCAATCATGACCCCTTGATCCAATGGGGGTGTAATAAAAGATTGGGAGAAACAGGTTGAAAGTAAGAGGATGACGCCTGAAGCTAGAAGTGTTTTTATCATAAGAGTAAGTATTGAAATACCTAGACAGGTGAAAACATGATTGGTTTAATTGCTTTCAATGTTTGCTACCGATTAGTGTATGGTGTCGTGGCTATCTCGCAGAGTAGTTATACATATTATTGAGATTCCGTTTCTTTATTTTTGTTTCACTAAATAATTTTCAAGGTCATCATTAAAAATCTCAAAGTCCGAAAATCCTTTTGCAATTTTTGGCCACATCATATTGACAAGCCATCCCTTACCTGTCCAAATTTGAATAAATTCTGTTTTATTAGGGGATAAGGATTTAAACTCGAAATGATGGGTTAATTCGCCCACTCCCTTAAAAATAATTGTTTTGGATAATGTAAAACTCTTTCCTTCTTTGATAGAAATCACTTTAGGATTAAAGGGCTTGGTTTTGTTTCCGATTTTCATTCTCAAGTTTAGCCTAACTCCTTCCTTCAATTCTCCTTTTGCCGAGGGAATGATGCTATTCCATTTCTCATAATTCTTATAATCTGAAATAACTTTGAAAACCTTATCAGAGTTGATATTGATAATTCGGGTAATCGAGTGTGTTTTAGTTTTCATTGATTTTTCCTTTGATTCAGATGATTAGCCTTTGTTTTCTTTTCGAGAAAACACTTGATACTCGAAGAGTAAACCTCATTAGTTAGCTAGTTTCTTTTTTAATAATCGAATTATTCTACCCAATAAGGGAATGTTTTCATAAAACAATTCTCCTGCATCAAAGTAATCTCGGTGTTGAGTTATTTTTTGTTCAAACGTAAGTACTGAAATTCCTGATGCTTTAATATTTTTTTTAGGCTTTTTAAGTTTTAATTCCATCTCCCAACTTAAATATGCCTTCTTATCAACAATAGTCTCATCCGTGAATATAAACGAACCTTGTATTAAATTTTCATTCAGTTTTTTAAAGTACGATTGTAGATTTTCAATTCCGTTTATTTCGTGAATTGGGTCTTTGAAAAACACCTTGTCTGAATAAATTTCATTTAGTACTGATGTATCGCCTAAATTCAATAAAATATTCTTTAAATTTTTTGATTACTTCTTTGCTCATTTTTGGTTTGCATTAGTGTATGCACAACATCGTGCTAACAAGCACCAACCAATATACAAACCATCCAGCACCTTACAAATCAATTTCTATCCTGATTATTATAAATATCTTTAAGTTGAGTTAACTTACTGAAGCACAATAGTAAACCCGACAACAAACGCTTACAAACGAAAGACAATCGACTGTAAATGCTTAACAACCGTTTCTGGATTTCAAGTCACCCCACCTTTGCAGTGTCGGTATCGG